>CAYRIE010000006.1:0-18425 GCA_964424215.1 uncultured Pseudobdellovibrionaceae bacterium | reverse complement strand
ATCACCAAGGTTTGCGGGTGGTGTGTTAGATGATGCTGAATCGGATCAATTCCTCTTTAAATACACATTTTGGTGTGGAGCTTGAAGAGCTAAAAGTGACGCCTCTTCAGAAGGATGGGCAGGCAGAGGGCCTCTACTCCCTAGGCCCGAGAACCTACTTCAAACCTCTGGGAGCTCGCCCCACTTATGAACTCAAAGGTGAGGTGCGCGAAACTCAGCGCCGCCCGCTAGAGGCCGTTCTTGGACTCCTGCTGGACAGTTGGGTGACCGAGCACCACCGCAAGGACCTACTCGATGCCCTTGAGGTGCAGCTTCTGCATCAAATGTTTCTGGGCGATAAGGTGATCCCACTGCGCCAACGAAAGGTGGATTTAGGTGAGCGCTTCTCGCTTCCCGCCCCGCCTCACCGCTCCCCTACCCGTTTAAAGAAAACCTGGCAGGCCCTTTTGGGTGAGAGCAGCGATGCGCTCTTCATCGGTCAAGAAATTCATCGACTTTTAGGTCATCAGGCTTTTTTGAGAATCATTGAGCCCCGCGAGTGGATCGCCTATCTTGAATCGGACCCAGGCAAGTTGACCCAAACCACTGTAGTGGTGGAGCTAGACAAGTTTCCTGAGAAGTCTTTTTTGGTAAAGGAAAGTTCCCAATGGTTGGGTGAGAACACCTTCATGCTGATCCAAAACTCCTCTGCTAAAAAGCTCCTTAGACTCCCGCACTCCGGCGGTGATTTTATGGTTATCAGTGGGGATCTGAAACGGCAATTTGCTCACAAGTACCTTAAGGACTGTGCCCGCAAGCTGCTGGGGCTATCTCCTTTGAATCGCTATCAGAAGCCGCTGCTCCATCAGAATCATTTAAATTAGAGCCTTCATTGCAGCCTTTACTTTCCGTGGGGTTTTTGAAACCATAGGGAAATGAATCGATTGGAAGGCGCACAGGCCATGAAAATTTACCGCAACGATCAGGATGAGCACCGCATCCCATCTTTTCTTAAGCGGGCCCTCAAAGGCCAGGCCTATCAAATTTTCCCTCTTGCAGGAGATGCCTCCACACGCAGGTACTACCGGGTTCTCGTTGAGGGCAATTCCATGGTGCTGATGGCGTGGGAGCCCTTCGAGGACGAAAACAATTTTCCGTTTCTGAGTGTGCAAAGGTTATTTAAACTATGTTCAGTTCAGGTGCCTGAGGTTCTGTTAGTGGATCCCAAGTCAGGTCTTTTTCTTCTTGAGGACCTAGGTGATCTCACACTTGAGAGAAAGTTCTGGGAGACTCAGGATCACAGCCTATCAGAGCCTTTTTACCAGCTAGCTCTGGAAGAGGTTTTAAAGATTCACTTTGACACGCTCAACGCACAAGTCGACTGCTCGGCCTTTAACGTACGGTTTGATGAAGAGAAGCTCTCTTGGGAGATGAACTACGCAAGGGAGCACGTGCTCGAAAAACTGCTCGGGCTGCGCCTTACGGCAAGTCAGGATAAAGTTTTTAAGGACTCCGTGCAGAGCATAACTCAAAGGCTGGCCGAGATTGATCCGGTGGTCTGTCATAGAGACTGCCACTCCAGAAATCTCATGCTCAAAAACGGCAAGATCCGCGTGATTGATTTTCAGGACGCTCGGATGGGGCCACCCATGTATGACCTGGTGAGCTTGCTGCTGGACTCTTATGTCCAAATGGACGAGCCGCTCAAAGAGCGCCTGCTGGCCTTCTATTTGGAGGGCGCTAAGGAGCGTGGCCACGAGTTTCACGAGGAGCGCTTTCGCGAGCAGTTCCACCTCCAGGCCGTCCAAAGGTGCTTTAAAGCTTGCGGTAGCTTTGCCAGCTTTTTCAACTCCAACTCCGACCGCAGATATTTAAAGTACCTCTCGCCTACGATTCTGCGCGTGCGTACGGCTCTTGGTGAGGCTCCCGGATGCAAGGACCTTGAACTTCTTCTTGAAGACCTGGGCCTGTTTGCATCGAGCTTTGATGACATATGATGAAAGCGTTTCTGCTCTCGGCCGGACTCGGCACACGTCTTCGACCCTTCACTGAAAAAGCCGCCAAACCCGCCTTGCCTTTTTTGCAAGTACCCATGCTGGGCTACTCTGCTGAGCTGCTGTTAAGAATGGGAGCAGATCAGCTGGTCATCAACCTTCACCACCAACCGGATTCAGTCAAAAGAGTCGTGGATGAAGGGCCCCTTAAAGAATTCTTAGGTGGTTACTCTCTTGAGGAGAGTTTGCTAGGAAGTGGCGGAGGCCTTTTGCAAGCTGCTGATCAACTGGGTGAGGGTCCCTGGGTTATGGCCAATGCCGATGAAGTTTTCATTCCCGAAAATCCGGAGGTCCTCAAAGAGGTCCTGGAGAGCCACAAGCAGTCGGGCAACTTCGCCACCTTGGTGGTGCAGAGCCACCCCCTCGCCGGCAGTGTTTTCGGCGCAGTTTGGGTGGATAACCAGGGCCAGGTGGTAGGCTTTGGCCGAAAAAAGATCCCTGAGACGAGCCCCTGGCACTATCTCGGTTACCTTATCGTCGATCCGGAAATCCGCAATTATCTGCCGCCCCTTCCCCTAGAAAGTAATATTTTGTACGACGGCCTGAGCAAGGCTATCGCGGCAGGACGGCCTGTCCGCATTTACCGGGCCTCAGGCTTCTGGCAGGAGACAGGAGAGCTAACGGCTTACCTTGAGGCCACTTCGGCGGCACTGGAGCTGCTTCCTCGAAGTGAGTACCTCCACTCTCTGAGAAAAAGATGGGGCCTTGAAGCTGCTCCCCTTGAGCACTCCCCCAGCGGGGCTACGATTTTGTGGGGAGAGGACGCCAAGCTTGAGTCCAAGGGTCTGGTTAAAAACTTTCTGGTGCTTGGGAAAAAAGCCCGCGTTGAAGCTCAAGTGGCCTTGAGCAATGTGGTCGTAGCAGATCATCAAACTGTGACAGGACCGGCCCAGTTTCAAAACACTTTGATTTGCTAAAGCGCTAGGGATCCTAAGATCACGTTCTTACCGCCCGTGATCGATCCAACAGGCGCTGGAATTTTCAGCCAGCGCAAAAGAGCCAAATAGGCAAAGGCACCTGCTTCTATCGCCTGAGTCGGCCACCCCAAAGCGTCCGTCGTTTCAAAGGTTGATTCCGGAAGATAGCTGCGCAGCCGCTTCATAAGATCTCGGTTGGCGGCGCCCCCGCCAGCGACAAAAATTTGCTCAGGGAGCCGAGGCGTGAATCTTACTAAGTCGTGGTAGATCGTAAAAGCTGTCAGCTCACTTAAGGTCGCCAGCTGATCCTCCAGGGAGAGGGCCTGAAACTCTTTTTTCCAGGGCTTCAGAAAATCCAGGTTGAACAATTCCCGGCCCGTACTCTTGGGCGGCTTGAGCTTAAAGTAGCGATGCTTGGACATCTTCTCCAAAAGTGATTGAGAAAAAAGTCCGCGTGCCGCAAGCCTTCCTCCGGCGTCGTAGTCCAAGTTGCGCTTTTTTTGAATCCAACCATCTAGTAAAATATTGGCTGGCCCTGAATCCCAAGCTAAAACCTTTTGCTGGCCGCTTTTGGGGATCCAAGTGATGTTGGCGATGCCTCCCAGGTTGATAAAAGCAGCACGGGTGTCGCCCAAAACGGATCTGCAAAGGAACTGGTGAAACAGGGGCGCTAGCGGTGCTCCCTGTCCTCCGAGCGAAACATCCTTGGAGCGAAAGTCATAGGCCACCGGTGCACCGAGCGCCTCGGCCGCTAAAGGCATGCTGCCGATTTGCAGGGTGGAGCGGGGCGGATCATGGTCAATGGTTTGGCCGTGAATTCCTGCCAGATCAACTCGCCAACCCTTTTTGGTTTTAAGGTCCAGCAGATGATGGGCGTAAAGCTTACCAAGTTTAAAGTGTGCGTGGCCTAACTGGCGCACCGAACCTTTTCCGAGAGCCAGATTCATCAGTTCAGCACGAAGCGCTTTGGGAAACTTCCTAGAGACGTGATCTAACAGCTTTACTGACTGGGGACGTCCGCGCTCTAGATGAAATTCGCAAAGTGCATAATCAAGGCCATCCAAACTGGTGCCGTTCATAACGCCAGCTACGCGGATTTTTTGTTTTTTGGACATAATCTAAGGCTGCATGAAGCCGGCGCCCTTGTCATGGGAAAAGGGCTCGCAGCTTTATTGCATCATTTCGTGGCGGTAGCGCTTGTAGGCTTCCGAGACGCTCTCAAAAAGACCTTGCCCATGAGGACCGCGCAGCTCACGTCTTCGTTGAGCCTCGGCTTCAGCCATGCGCCGATGGGCCTCGGCTTGGGCCCGCGCCGAACTACCTTGGCCTTCCAGCCACTGACTGGGAGTGCGCTGGCCGGCGCCCGCACCGCGGTAGCCTCCGCCAGCACCGCCGCCATCGGGATCGTTAAGGATCGAAGTGTTGTAGCCTTTGGACTTAGAGTTCTCGTCACCGTCGTAGCGGGTGGTGCCTGCAGAGGAGCCGTCCATTCCCATCATCGGGCCGCCTGCGCCTCCCGCCTCAACGCTTTGTTCGCGGGCCGCAGAGCCGCCTCGTCTTTGTCGGTCCGTCCCGGTAAATTCTTGATTGCCCGGATTCGGACCATTTGCTGTTTCGGTGCCTGGAGCTTTAGGTCCGGGGAGAGGATCCAGTGCGATATCTTTCGGGTCGGGCTTATCAGGATCGTCCGGCTGATACCTATCACCGCAGGCGCCCTGGTAGGTGACGTGATCTTTGCCGTACTCGGCGGCTAGCTTTGTACATAGGTCGCCAGCCCCCTTATTTCCCATTAGCTCCATACCCAGTTGCAGTGCCAGGGGGCCCAGAAGTAGTAAGGCTTCTAAAAGCTGGCTTTGGTTACCGGCCAACTTAGTATCTGCTGCCTTCAGAGCGCCTACAGTGGTCTCCCCTTGCTGACAGGTCTGCTGGTTGGGAAGAAGGGTCGTCTGTTCTGTCGCTGCACGGACGCCAGCTATGGGTGTAGCCATCAGGGCATTCACGTTGGCAGCTGCCGCCTGACAGGCGTTTGAGCAGGCTGAAACTGCGCCCTCACACATTTTAATCCGTGACTGAAATTCTCTTCGGCATTGCTCCACAACGTTGAGATTGCGCACGATCACCTCCGTCTGGGAGGCGTTTTTGCGCCCTGAAGAAATTATCTGCTGAGCCGCAATGTTGTTTTGGCACGCCGTCATTTGCTCATCAAGTTCAGTACAGTCGCGCGCTACCGTAGCGGCCGTGTCGCGGCAGGTCTGGCAGGTGGGGCACTCAGCAGGTGTGAGCTGAGAAATGCCCGGCCCCGAAGCACTCGCTCCTCCCGTGGTACTCTTTGGAGGTTTGGGCTTAGCAGGCGGCATATAGCAAGGTCCGCCGTCATATTCGGTCACGCAGGCCGATCCCACATCTGGAAACAGGAGGAGGCAGCCTAAAAAGGCGACAGAGAAACCAACAAGCTTATGACTAAATATTTTTATCACTTCAACCTCTCTACTGCAGAAAGTCTGTCCGCTTGCGCTCTTCTTGGTACTTGCGGTGAACCATGTCAAAAATGTCAGCTCCTCGGACACCGATCAGATCATTTCCACGCCGCACCGATAGCCCTTCGACACTGGCTGGGCTGCGGGAGTTGGCCTGACGCCACTGCTGGGGCGTTCTCGCAGAGGCCGCATAAGCTGCGGCTGCGTTTCCACCACCACCAGCTGTCATAGAGCCACCCTCCATGCGTGCTTCCGCCTGTGCAATTTCATCTTGGATTTTTTTTCTGAGCTCCGCCTGCATTTCGCCCGAAATACCCAGCGATGCCAACTTGTCAGGGGTTAACGAAGAAACCGGGCCGAGGCTACCACCTGGAGTTTGAATGTTTCCATGCTCATCGAGGCCATATCCTCCGCGGGCGATTTTTTCTTGGACGTCTTTAAGATCTTTTTCAATCTTGACCACTTCAGGGTCTTTCCCCACTTCAGGTCCTGCCAGGCGGTCATCACCGTCGCCGCCGCCTCCTCCGCCGTCCCCATCACCTCCGTCCTCCTTGCAAGTTTGGAGATCCACGCACCAGGGATTGCCTTCGGTGGGGGTATCCACAAGCTTCTGATCCAGAGGTTCAATCGCCTGCTTGAGAGCTGAGCTGTTGGCGTAGGCTAGGCTGGCTCCGCTCGCAGCAGCCGTTAGTATCGCAGTAACACAGGACATAAGGTTGGCGGGCCAGGGGGTCATAGCGCAGGCGGTGCCAAACCCCAGAGCGATGACAGCTGTTGCCGCCGCAGTAATGAGGGCTTTTTTGCGGGCCTTAAGAGCAGCGTCCCGGATAGATTCCGCTAGGGGATCTGGACTGGTGAGGTCCTCATCAGGACCTGTGCCAATACCCGGAATGGCTGGATCATCCGGAGCCACGCTCCCTGGCGGGTCCGTCGGCGCTTCAGGACTGATGTAATCGTCATAGGCCCATGCACCCGTACTCAGAGTGAAGCACGCCAAAAAGGCTGTAAAGTAGCCAATGGTTTTCCTCATAGCACTCCCCCCGTTAGAAGTGTTTGATCCAGAGGAGGGGCTAAAAAGCCTGATAAGAACGGACCGGAGGTCCTCCCGATGATTTCCACGTCTACTTCTCGGACACTTTGGACCAAAGTATGAGACGTCTCTTCATAGTTTATGAAAGAGTGCTCGCTAATTAAAGAAAAAAGGCCTGAATCCGCTAAAGCGTCTCACTATGAAACGCTCTTACCAGCCCGCTGCGGAGGGCGGGTTCCTGAGCTCTCCGCGGGCCGCGTCCTCTCCTCCGAGCTGGTGCTGCGGGGACATTAGATAGTCTTTGTGGACGAGCTTAACTGAGTGGCCCACCCGGCCCCCGGCGTAGCACATACCAGGCTGAGGCACTTCGCCCGTGACGACGGCATCACAACTCATAAAGTCAGCGCCTGGAGCTCCGTAATCCACCAGTCCTCGAGGCAGCCACCCGGTGAGCAGATGGGCTTGATTTCTGATTTTATAAAACACGTCCGCGTTGTAAGGAGTTGAGGCCCCGGTGGGGTTGCGGCTGGTCATCACAATTTGTAGCCCCACATTGGCCTCGCGAAAATCTGGCAACTCAAGGTGAGAGCCCAAATCAGAGATCGGACGAACTCGATCAAAAAGGCTGTGCTCGAGTTGCTCTTTGAGATAGTTTTTGTAGTAATCCGGCTCAACAGAGTAGTAGGTGACATCGAAAAGATCGGGAGCCACAGCTGCCATCTCGATCTGCCTTAGCCTGAAGCTGGGACTGGTCGTTGCCGCATCCGTAAGGCTATCTGCCAGGGAGTTGCCGGTCCTCTCAAGATAGCTCATCTGATCAATGTGTTCATAAAACTTTCTTCTAAGCAGGATGCCGCCGTAGCCGAAGTTGGTGGGGCCAAGGAAAATCTCTCGAAGAGCCCCGCGCTCCATCACCGACATATAGCCCAGCTTGTCGCCGGGGTACCTGGAGTAGTTAGGCTTACTTCCATGGCTCACTGAAACGCCGGGAAGATCTCTGGTGGGCGCTAGCTCATCGACCTTCTGCAGGCCGTGGGAATGATCTGCACCCGGCCCCCACTCGGTGTTGTACCAAGGGCCCAGGGTCCCCCCGAAGGGCTTGGCATAACCTGTGGCCACAAGTTCCACCGGCTCACCGAAAGGACCAAAGGGCTTGCGCGACTGCATGGTCGCTCGCACGCCCACATAGGCCATACACCAAGGGTTTTTTTCATAGCCCAGGCTGGGGCGCTGCTCTTCAGGCAAGTCCATCGGGCGAGCCTGCAGGTAGCTGTAGACATCGGCTGCGGGGCCCGGAAAGCCATGGGCTGCAGTGGCGTGACGAGGTATGCAGTCAGGTGTGCTGCACACCACGGGTTTTGTCTCAAGCCTGCATCCGCCCCCGAGGGTGGTAAAGTCAGCGTAGTTCACTAAAGGATTCACCACGATGTCCTCAACAAATCCACCGGCTCCACAGGAGCCCAGCGCCAGGGAGTTCATCATCTCAACTGTGGGCGGCTCGTGGTTCTGGTTCACATTCTTTTGCACCACCTTTTCCACACCGCCCAGAACGGAGTCCCCGCGAATGTCCCGAAAATCACTGGCATCCGCAGAGAGTTGGTTGGCAAGCTCCATCATCATCCGTTTTCGAATCGACAGATCCATCCGGTAGGCAGCTTGAACCTTTGCTGCAAAAAGCCAGTTAACGGGGCCGAGGGATTGGCAGTTGGTCGCAGCTGCCAGCGCCATTTTCTCAGTGAGCTCTTCGAGTCGGTCGAAAATATCACCTATCAAGGGTATCGAGGGCGCCGTAAAGATGGGTATAGGCGGCACATTGAGGCTTCGTTTCCCGCACATATTGGTCGCCAAGGTGGAACCTGGCGAAGTGCTGACGGTTCCCTGCCAGTCGGAGTGAGTGATGCATATGCCAGGTGGCTCAGGCTCGCCCGTAGCTGGGCTGATCAGACTGGAGTCGAGCTGATCGAGCAAGGGCGGAGGCGTTGACCCCACTCGCAGCGGATGGCTATCGTATCCAAGATCACCTAACACCCACTGGCGCCATGCTAACAGCTTATTAGCTTGTCTGATCTGATAGTTAATATGCGCCATCTGATTGAGAACTTCCGCCTGCTTTTGAGCTGCATAGTAAGCAGCAAAATCCACGGAGTTTTGCAGCACGATTTTGTCGTGCACGATCATAGATACGTTGATGACCATGGCAAAGAAAACAAAGAGGACCTGAAAAATCAGGGCCACAAAAATCGCCATTTGACCGGACTCAGACTTCCATCGAGACGCGACTGACATAATGAGATTCTAACATGAAAATTTAGGCTCTGGCTTTGACACTGACATCGTCTGATTAGAAACTAGCAAAAGGGAGGTTCACCCATGTCTTCACGCCGTACTTTTTCGCTCTGGACGAAAGTCGCTCTCTTAGGAAGCTGCCTCCTATGGAGTCCCATTTCCTTTTCAGCTCAGCCTCTTTTTGAAGGCTACTACAAATACTCCGACGGAACTGGTCAGCACATTGGCTACTCCATCATTCGCAATGAGTTCGATGCCAAGAAAAAAGAGCACATCGTCCGCAGTTATCTGCGCATACAGGCAGGACCCACTCAGATTCAAGAAAGCCGAGTGATTAAATCAGGGGATAAACTTCAACCCCTCTCCATGGAATACCGTCTGATCACCCCCCAGGGTGCACGCACCATCGACGCTAAAGTCGCCAAGGGGAAGATGGTCGGTCAGGTCGTCACCGCCGATGGTGAGCAGGCGCTCGAAAAACCTATCCCTCAGGGGGCTATATTCACCGGCGCGCTTTTGTCATGGATTATGGGCTTAGGTGCCGAGGGCACTAAAGATCCTAGGGGCCTTGCGGTGGGCCGCACCTACCAGATGCAGGGAATCGATGAGGAAACGGGCAACGTGCATGTAGGCAAAGTTCAAATTCCCGAAGAAGTCGTTTTCTCCGGATCGCAGGTTTATAAAGTTCTTTTCGAGTATTTGGGCGAAACCCACGTCTCCTATATCGATAAGCGTGGTGAAGTGGCCAAAATTGAAGTTCCCAGCTCTGGCGTCAATGCTGTTTTGGTAGCCAACCCGTCTGAAGCCACAGGCAACTTCCCAGTTCCCAGTGGAATCGTAGAGCAAGTTTTCGGCTCTCGCCCCCTAGGTAAGCTCAACCATCGAAGCTCCGCAGGCACGAAAACGGGGCCGTGAGAAAATTCCTAATTCGACGACTTCTTATCACGCTTCCGGTGCTGTGGTGTGTGGCCACTGTCACCTTTTTCCTCATCCATTTGGTCCCGGGAGATCCCGTGGATGCGATGCTGGGGGATCTGGCCTCCCACCAGGAAAAGGAACTCCTCAGAGAGGAGTTGGGACTCAATAGGCCCCTGGGCACCCAGTACATCAGCTTTTTGGGCGGAGTTGTGCGAGCGGACCTAGGGACTTCACTGCGCTTTCAGCGCTCTGTTACCCAGCAAATTCTCTCCCGCCTTCCAGCCACGGCGGAGCTGGCTGCAGGTGCTCTGCTGCTGGCTCTTGTGATCGGCATCCCCTTAGGTGTGCTGGCCGCGATCAGGCAGTACACTCCCACGGATCACACCGTGCTGGTGGCAAGTCTTTTGGGCCTCTCTATGCCAGCTATTTTGCTTGGCCCCGTGCTCACCTCTATCTTTTCACTCCACCTTGGCTGGCTTCCGGTGAGCGAGCGTGGCGGTCTAGAGCATTTGATTTTGCCTGCTATCACTCTGGCCTCAGGCTTAATTGCCATCATTGCGCGCATGACTCGAACCTCGATGCTAGAGGTGCTTAAGGAAGATTACATCCAGGTGGCGCGCTCTAAAGGCCTACCCCCGATGAAGGTTCTTTTCAAACACGCCCTGGTCAATGCGCTTCCGCCGATTCTTACCATCACCGGTCTTCTCATTGGCGCTCTGTTAACAGGCGTGGTCGTAATTGAAACCCTCTTTGACTGGCCTGGTATAGGCAGCCTCCTGTTAGATGGCATCCTTCAAAGGGACTATCCGCTTGTGCAGGGATGCACACTCTTTGTCGCCACAGTGTATGTGATCATGAATACACTCACCGACATTTCTTACGCTTTAGTGAACCCAAAGATCAGGCTTGAGGGATGATGAATAGCACCCAGGCCAGCCTACCCAGAAAAAGATCCACCCTTCTTTTGAGGGTCGGAGCCTTCTTTATTTTGCTCACGATTTTGATGGCAGCTTTTGCCCCGCTTCTAACCAGCCATAGCCCGCTCACCGGGAACTTGAGCGAGAGGATCCAGGGGCCGAGCGCTCAACATATTCTAGGCACGGATCACAATGGTGTGGATGTGTGGGCTCAAGTGGCCTACGGTGCGCGCCTCAGCTTGGGCGTGGCCTTATCGGTTGTGTTTGTCTCCACCCTCCTTGGATTGGTGCTCGGCTCTTTAGCGGGCTTTCGCGGCGGAGTTTGGGACACGGTGATCATGCGGCTGACTGATGTCGTCTACTCTTTTCCTGGGATTTTACTGGTCATAGCTCTTGTTGGCATTCTTCAGCAGAATTCCGTCTTTAATATGGTGCTGGCGCTTTGCCTGACCTCATGGGCTTCCTTCGCAAGGCTGGTAAGAGGTGAGGTGCTCCATCTAAAAGAGAAAGACTACGTCACGGGCGCGCAGGCCGTGGGCGCTACACGACTTCGAGTTCTCGTTCGCCACATATGGCCGGGAGTTGCAGGCCCCCTGGTGGTGCAGGCAACTTTTGCCATGGCTGGCACCATCATCGTCGAATCAAGTTTGAGCTTTTTGGGTCTGGGTCCGCCGCCGAACGAAGTGTCGAGCTGGGGATCACTGCTACGAGCGGGAAAAAACTATCTCGCCGAAGCGCCCCACATCTGCATCGCTCCTGGCGTTGCGATTTTGATCCTGGTTCTCGGGTTCAATTTGTTCGGTGATGGCCTGAGAGACTATCTGGATCCCAAGAAAAATTGATCTTGGCCGTGAGGCCAGGCTGCGTTGATTTTTAATTTTCCCCATGGGAACTTGTGAGAAGAACAAAGGCGGTGTGTAAGTGACAAAGTTCGTTGGTCAACGACTCCTAATTGGTCTTCGCGGGGAAACTCTCACTGCCGAAGAAAAAAAACAAATTGTCGAAAACAATATCGGCGGCGTGATTTTATTTGCTCGAAACTGCAAATCCGCTGAACAGGTCCACGAACTGGTCCGCGAGATTCAAGCCCTACGCTTTGAAATGCCCGACAAGGTGCCCCTTTTTATTAGCATCGATATGGAAGGCGGCCGCGTGGCACGCTTGAAATCTCCTTTTACGGAGTGGCCCCCACTTAGCAAGATCGCAGGATATGACTCCACCTCGCTAGCTTTTCGCTTCGCCCAGTCTATGGGCCACGAGCTTAAGGCTTTCGGCATCAATCTCAATTTCGCTCCCTGTGTGGATGTGCTCGGACCTCAGGGCAGTGAGGTGATTGGGGATCGATCTGCGGGAAGCGACCCCGAAGTTGTAGCTAAGATAGGCTCAGCTTTGGTGCGTGGTTACATTAAAGGCGGCGTTGAACCCTGTGGAAAGCACTTTCCTGGTCACGGCTTCGTTAAAGAAGACTCCCACGAAGAGCTCCCGGTGGATGAAAGATCCCTAGATGAAATCAGAGAATGTGAATTCATATCCTTTAAAAAGGTGTTCCGGGCCCGTCTTAATTTTGTGATGAGTGCCCACATCAAATACCCGAAAATTGATCCGGAGTGGCCAGCTTCCCTTTCCCCCCGGTGGACTGCTGTTTTGCGCGATGAGCTGAAATACAGGCAGCTACTGCTCTCGGATGACCTGGACATGAAGGCTCTCACAAAACACTACGACAAAAAGACCATCGCAACTCAAGCCGTGCGAGCGGGCGCGAACATTCTACTTTACTGCAATGATTTTGACTCGCCCTGGGAAGGCATTGAGGGCATCCTTGAGGCTGCTGGCCGCGATGAAATCTCAAAAGCCAGCCTAGAAGAGGGACATCAGCGGATCGTGCAGTTTAAAAAAGATCACCTGACCAGCCCCATCGACCCACTTCCTCTGGCAGAAGCTCTCGGACAGCTAGGTCTTCCGACCCACAAAACCCTCAGCGAAGGCCTGGTATCGGGCCAGATACCTGAAGACTGGTTAAAAACTTAATCGCAGAGATCAGCCGCCAGCTGATCTCCCAGGGGAAGATCGCATATCTTTTGGATTCTGGTATGACGCGCGCCTGGAGCCATGGTGATTTCAGTTCTCTGCGCAGCAGAGTTATTGTTAAAGAAGCTTCCGCCCACGGACACACTCACACCCACAATCTTCCATTCACCGCCTAAGTAAGCCAAAAGGGGCCCGCCACTGTCGCCAGCGGACACGATGGCTTCAATGTACTCATCAAGATCCCCTTCATCCAGGGTCGGCTTATATCCTCTGTTCGTCTCGAAATGGCAGGACTTGTCCATTCTGAAGTAGTCCACAAATCTTGGCGCACTCAAAGTTGTAAAGTAGTACTTCTTTAAAAAGTCAGGAAGTCTCTCCGTAAGCGGCCGCCCCACACGTCCGCTATGGCCAAAACCTGCGACAACGAGCTGCACGTGCTGAAGGCTTGCCATTTCCTTAAGATCGTTATCCGTTGCGATGCTTGGTAAGCTCACATTCACGGGCGCGTCTAACTTCAAAAGAGCCACGTCGTTGTTGCACGTGCGGGACACGCGCGGTCCGCCCTGCCACAGGGGCTCTCCAAGTGAGTAGTTGGGATGAACCACCTTTTCAACCACATCTCTAGTGTGGACCGTGTAGGAGTCGAACTCGGCCTGCGTGCGCTCGCCACTGAAATGTTGCTCAAGAGCGTCCATGTCTTGGAGGCCTTCAAAATCAAATCCTGCCGGATAATCTATAACCTGCACCTTGAGATTCTCATCAAGGCAATGAGCTGCCGTGAGCACCCACTCGGGATGAATCAAGGAGCCGGAGCAAAAGTACCTGTCTGATTCCACCCTCACGACCCAATGAAAATCAGGTCCGCGCAAAAACTGACCGTTGATGATGGGAAATGAGGGCAAAGCCAGCAGCATAAGCAGCACAAAAGCGCCGATCTGTCGAAAGCCTGTCACGCGAACTCTCCTTATGGATACGAGTGGTAAAGTATAACTGCTGCGCAAAGCCGCCCCAATGGCCCCGCTTCACCGCAGGTAGCATTTACACGGTTGATCGAAAACTACACGCTCGCCCGCTCGCCGGAGCCTCCGTGCGGGCCTGGGGGAGGTGGCGCAGTTTTTGATGGGCCTTAGGGAATGCGCAGGAAAAAGTCCACTTTCACCCAGTCCTTGATGTTGAGTGCCGGCCTCTACGTCGTGCTTTATTTGGCCTTTGAAAACTATGTGACATCCACAGCACCTGAACCCCTGCCCGAGGGAGCACCTGTGGAGTGGGTCGAGTTGGGAGAGGTGCCCATGGGTCAACCCTCAAGCTCCCCTGAAGGAGAAGCCCTCCCTGCGAAGACGGATGTGGTGGCGGCACTCCCCGCTCCTGAGCCGCCTGCTCGGGAAGCTGAAACGGCTAGCCCGGCTCCGCAGGCCTCCTCCCTACCTGATCCAGCACCTGCGACTGTAGCCCCTCTGCCAATACCAACTGAATCCTACGAAAGTCCCGAGAACCTCAAAGAGGCGTGGACCGATCCCCACGGCGACTGGGCGGTGGATGCTGCAGCAGAGGCCGAAGCTGCGGAAGCTATGGCCCTAAACACTCTCACAGATGAGGATTTTTTTGAGCCTCAGCAGCAGGAGACCGCAGTCAGTGATTTGGAGACAGCCGAGAATCCAGCAGCTGCCTACGGCGCCAGGGACACGGATCCAGTCCCTCAACCTGTGATGGACCCACCACCTGCTGTAACCGAAAGTTCACTGGCTGGCTCTGCTGCTGCCCACCAAGGACCCACCAACCCCTTTATGGATCCCGATGCGCCTCCCATGGGAAGGCACGGGGTGCTGGATGCAAGATCGCTCCGAGCTGCTGGGGGCAATCCGCCCCCTGCCTATCCCACCTCCGACCGATTGGCCCGAAGAGAGGGAGTTGTCGTGCTGCTAGGGTATGTCACAAGCGATGGAAATCTTTTGAAGGTTACCGTTGAAAAAGAGGCCAGCTCCGCCATGACCCAGGAGTCTTACCGAACCTTTAAATCCTACCGCTACCGCCCCGGTCAGACAGGATGGGTGCGACAGACCTTCAAATTCACCTTAAGAGGGGATCCGCAGGAGATTCCCGGGACCCTGAGAGGCGCTTAAATTCACTCGTCGCCGAAAAGCTCCGCAGGTGTGCGGGTGGTGCCTTGAGTGCGAAGTTTGGCTTTGCGGCGCTTGCCTTTGTTAGCTTCCTTCTTTTTGCGAATATTGGATGTTTGTTTAGAATCAGAAGCCACCGGCCACCTCATGAGCGAAAAGTTGAAAAATACTGGCAAGCGTTATCAAAACTGCACCAGCATGTCAACGCCGTAGCGGGTTTCACGGCTTCCAGAAAGGGGCGCCTCCAAGCTGACGTTCGCCTTTAGCCGCGGCCCGTCAAATCCCAGGCCGGCCGTCCAGCCCCGCGACTGTGCCAAGCCGTCCTCGTACCATCCCGCCCGCAGAACCACCCATTGGTAGACCATGCTCTCAAATCCAGCCATCAGGTGCCCACGGGAGTGGGTGTTCTCTTCCAGCTGCTGCATATAATCCAGGCGCATGCGAAACAGCTCATCCAAAATGACGTGGGTGCCCAGCCCTAAACTGGGATAGAGGTTGGCAAGTGCGGGGACCCCATCTTTTGCGCCCGCAAGGTTGTAGCCTACAAGACCAAGGCCGAGCCATGGGGCAGGAGTCCACAGCAGTCCCACATCGACATTCACCATGGAAGTTGTGTCGTCTTGCTGAGCCCGGGTGCGCAGGTGATGAAGAGTGAGCCCCATGGAGAGGTTCTCAATCAGATATTGTCCCAGGCTCACAAAGTAATGATCCTGCTCCTGACGGCCGCGCTGGGTGTAAACAAATCTTTTTTCGAAGGTGAAAGCCCCCGGGAAGGCCGCGCCATCTGAACCATCAGAGACGTTGATCGACCATAAAAGACCGTCGGCATCTGAGGAAAAATTTTGCTCGCGGTACTGGCCTCCAAAGGAGTAGTTGCGAAGGTGAACAAGACCTGCGGGATTCAGGCGCCCGACATCCAGCGGATCGACGGCGGCCCGGCCTGCGCCCCCGATGCTTCGAGAAATCACACCATTAAAGGTTTGGGCTTTCAGTTCAACCGGTTTAAGATAATTGAAAATTACATAGAATGAAGTCAGCAAGACCGCAGCACGGAGTAACATCTTCATGAAAATCATCTTAGGCCCCATCTTTCTAAGCGTGGTCGTACTGTTCTCTCTTAAAGATTCGGCGCACAGTGCGCCTCAACCCAAATTCTTCCAGATCCAGTCCGGACAAACGCTGGATTCGATTCTCTCAGATCTCGGCTTTGCCGCAAACGTCCGAGGTCAGATCTTTTCCGATCCTAAGTTTCCAAAGTCCTATGTGCTTGTCCCGGGTGCAACCTACAAGGTTCAGCAAGGTGCGGCATCTAAAGAGGTGGTGCTCTTTGACTTCGCCCAGGGCCGGCAGTGGAACCTAAGAGAGCACGGCGGAGCCGGGGAACTTGTGGTGCAAGAGGGCGAATGGAGCACCTACGAAAAGCGCGTGCGCGGGAAAATCGTGGGCTCACTCTTTAACAGCCTTCGCGCCCACGTGGACAGCAAGAAGCTCGCCTACAGATTTCAGGAAGTCTTTTTGGGAGCGGTGGACTTTTCAAAACTTCCAGCTGGGACGCCCTTTGAAATGGTGTATGAGGAGCTCTACTTGCGCGGAAAACCCGTGGGCTACGGCCGCATGCTCTACGGCAAAGTGCAGGTGGATGGCAACCTGATGGAGCGCTATCTGGTGCGCTCTAGCCATGGGAGTTTTTATGTGGACCCTAGCGATGACCAAGCGGATCGACTTTTTTATGCTCCCGTAGGTGAAGTGAAAATCTCTAGTGTGTTTCAGCGCCGCAGGTTTCACCCCGTGAGAAAGCGCTGGGTGGCCCACCATGGACAAGACTACGAACTTGAGACCGGCAGTCCGGTGCGAGCTGCCCAAAAGGGCGTGATCGAAAAGATCGGCTACGACCGTGCCTCAGGCCGCCACGTTATCGTAGACCACGGCAGCGGCTGGCAGTCGCTTTATCTTCATCTGGAAGAATTCGCTGAGGGCCTGACTCAAGGCTCCTTTGTAACAGCAGGCGCGCTTCTTGGATCTGTCGGATGCTCGGGGTACTGCACGCGGCCTCACCTTCACTTTGCTTTGAAGCACAAGGGTACCTACCGTGACCCGGCGCCGATCACCAAAAGCTTCTCAGCTCCGCAAGCTATTTTAGCTAAAAATCATGCGGTCATGATTTCCAGTGGCCGCTTAGCGGCCTGGCGGGACCGAGAGGAATTCAGTCCGCAAAACAGAAACTAACATAGTGGTAACTCTCTTCACCCTGACTGTAGCAAGGATCCTCAGCTAATAGTTTTTTGGGAACCGCACAGCGGCCCAGCTTAGCTCCATTAGAGTTGAGGTTAGGCTGCTGGGCGCCATCCCAGTTGAGATCCCAGTCGGAGTGTTTCAACACCTGCCGCACCGAGGCCCGTCTTGCATTGCCCAGTTCCGAAGCGGTGTCGGCACGGGGGGCGCAGAACCTAGCGTCTTCTACCTTCGGAATCCGAAACCTAAAATCCGCCGGACAGCTCCAAGATTTACCGGGCTTTCTTTCCAGCGTTTCTAAGTCTCTGACCGTCACACTGGCGAGCTCGCGGTTGTTAACAAACCCCAGCTGGTAGCCCGTGCCGTAAACTCTCTTGTCATAGCCTTCGCCACCGGTAAAGTCCGCCGGGGAGCGAGCGTAGTTGTACTTAGCTCCGAGCTCCTCACCAAGAGTTACCGTCAACATCATTTGATAGTTGTTCAGCTTGCTTCGGATTTGATCTTGGTTTTGAACCCCTGAGGCAGTGGTGGCTACGTTGTGGCTGGCTTCCCACCTAGCTGGTGCCTTTCGGCCTTGCGGAATATGTTGAAACTTAACGCCCGGCTTTTGGATCACCGCTGTCAGCAGAGTTGAGTTGTCCAGAGGTATAAAAAAAGGCTGAACCGAACCGGTTACCACACTTTGAAGATTCTCCGTTTCCCTGAGAGAAAGAACGGGTCTAGATCCCGCCATGACAGGGCTTCTTCGGATCACCTCGTAAAGATCACCCTGGTCCCGCTCCAGCTCCTTCATACGGGCGACAAAATCCTCTGGCAGTGAGACGCCGCCGCTCCGGTAGGCTCCGAGGCGAAAGGTGTAGTAGGCACCGGGATCAGATGACTGCGGCGCATCGCAGGACATGTAAGAGAGCGTGTCCATCTCAAGATCCATGATCACGCCTTCGCGCACACCGAGAGAGGCCAGGCCGTCATCTCTTTCACTCACCGTGGGAGGAGGGCCGCAACCGATCCATAGTAAACTCATAAGTGCGGCCAAGCCGCCCCGTCTCAGAACTTTGCGTCTCATGTCTCTATTTTAGATCACTAACTTGAGGCGCGCACTGTGAGACTGGAAAAACTGGGCCGCTGGATGCGGCTCAGCCCGACAAGACACCTTAAACCATTGAAAAACATCACGTATTTAGGAGATACTTCCATGAGGTCCCCGTCTCAATTTGATTCGAACCTTGTCAGCCTCACCTAAGGGGGCTAAGTTTCAAAACCTGGGGAGGTTTTCCGTGATGAAAGTCCTGAGCTGGTCCTTTGGTTTTATTTTTTTGGCTCTGCCGCCGGCTCACGCCTACATCCCGAGCACTGCCAACATTCTTCGCAAAACTATCAAGACTCACGGTGAATCCGCTTATCAGATCAACCAAGAAGTTCAGTTCCAGATGGGCCCAAGAACCCTCTTGGTTCAAGAGCAGTGGA
>CAYRIE010000005.1:0-19967 GCA_964424215.1 uncultured Pseudobdellovibrionaceae bacterium | reverse complement strand
AAGACCGTCGCTCCCAGCCTGTACATTGCTTGCGGGATCAGCGGAGCTGTTCAGAATTTGGCGGGGATGAGCTCCAGTAAAGTCATCGTAGCCATCAACAGTGATGCCAACGCACCGATCTTTCAAAAATCCACCTACGGGGTTGTGGCCGATGCTCTTGAGTTTTTGCCCGAATTCCGTGACCAGCTCAAAGCCTTCCTCTAAGTGAGCGCCCGACTTCTTGGCTTTCTCGCTGTTCTCTTTTATCGCGCCCTGAGCTTAACGTGGCGAATTGAGGTGCGCGAGACTCCGGAGCTTAAAGGGCTGCTCAGACAGAGACAAACCTTTGCGGTTGCCCACTGGCATGGCGACGAGTTGGGGATTTTGCATCTATTGAAGCGCTACCATATTGTCTGCATGATTTCTCAGAGCGCCGACGGTTCCATTATGGCTCAAGCCGCAAAATTTTTGGGTGCTGAAGTGGTGCGCGGCTCCTCCTCCCGCGGAAGCACCGCAGGCCTCAGAGCGCTTATTCAGTCGAGCCGGCGAGGGCGAAGACCCTCCTTAGCTGTGGACGGTCCCAAAGGCCCCATCTACAAAGTGAAGCCAGGAATCTTTGAGATTTCTCGACTTTTGTCCCTACCCATTTTTCCGATCTCCGTGTCCACCGATAGGGCGTGGCATTTTAAAAAGTCCTGGAACAAGACTTTTCTCCCTAAGCCCTTTGCACGGGTGATTGTTCAGTGGGGCAAGGCGCTTGAGCCCACCTCCAAACAGATGGACCCACGCGACCCTGACCTGGCCCAAAGGTTAGAACAAGCTCTGTTTGATGCAAAACGCCAGGCCCAGATGGGTGCTTGAGCACCTAAAGTGCCAGTGCTACCCTAAGTACTAAGTATAACTTAGCTTTCCTTCAAGGATGGACCGATGAAAACATGGATTCAGTTTTCCCTAGTCGCAGTCACCATGCTGATTTTTTCAGTCTCTAACGGCCAACAAAAATCAGCAGCAAACGCACAGCAGAAAAAGGACCCCGTCGTTGCTCAGGTCGGCAACCGCTCCATCACATTAAGTGACTTCAACACGAAGTATCAGGATGTGGTCACACGAACGATGAATCCGCCTACCAAACGGCAGTTCCTAGAAGATCTGATTCGGTTTGAGATGGGAGTGCTTGAGGCAGAGAAGGCCAACCTTCGCAAAGATCCTCTGGTGCAAGAGCGCATCAACCAGGAAATTTACAAAGCCCTGCTTGAAAAGCGGCTCACCGCTCAGATACAAAAAATTCGCGTGACCGAAAATCAGATGAAAGCCTACTACAAAGACAATCCCGAGATTCGTACCAGCCATATTTTTGTGTCGCTCAGCCCTGGCGCCAACGCGCAGGAGCGGGCCGCGGCTAAAAAGCGCGCTGATGAAATTTATCAAACCGTCTCTAAGAGCAAGCGGGACTTTGCTGAACTCGTAAAGCTTTACTCAGATGATAGCGTCACCAAAGCGCAGGGCGGAGATTTAGGCTGGATCACAAGCCTTAACTTTGTACCTGAGTATTACAACGCCATTAAAAATTTGAACGTCGGTCGCACCTCACAGGTGATCGAAACCCCTCAAGGGTTCCATATCATTCGCATCACCGGCAAAAAGGCTTACAAGGATGCTGACCTTGCTCAAATCCGAGTTGCCGTTTTTGAAACTGAGAAAAAGAAAATTTTTGACTCTTACTTCGCCCAGCTGAAGCGTAATTACCCTGTTAAGGTTAACTCCAGCGTCACACTATGATGAATTTATGCCGGGGGAGCACAGCTCCCCTCGTTGTTATCGCCCTTCTCTTTCTCACTTCG
Organism: uncultured Pseudobdellovibrionaceae bacterium; assembly: GCA_964424215.1. Taxonomy (GTDB): domain Bacteria; phylum Bdellovibrionota; class Bdellovibrionia; order Bdellovibrionales; family JAGQZY01; genus CAYRIE01. Next base: position 18,147 of record CAYRIE010000005.1, on the reverse strand, counting down.
TGCATTCGTCAAGACGTCCACTCGCAAAAGCCCGTACTCCAGGTCAACGCCAACGTGCTCACAGCCAAAGAGTTCGCTAACCAGCTCACCGAGAGGCTGCGCCTGGGCGATGCGATCTCAGCTAAAGACCCTCAGCACATTGAGCGCGCCAAAAACAGCATCCTTAGAGAGTTCATCGTGGAATCTCTCATCACGGATTGGGCCGACCAGCATGACTTAAAGCCCACGGCCGAAGCGATTGAAAATGAGCTAGAGAGGGTGCGTGCGGGATACCCAGATGACCTGGCTCTTAGGCGAATCCTCACTCAAGAGAAGGTCTCCCCTAAGGAATGGCGCAGGTTTGTAGAAAAACGGCTGCTCAAAGAGCTGGTCATGGGAAAGCTCAGAGAGGAGCTTACCGATCCCTCACCCGAGGAAATAAAGACCTACTTTGAAGCTCACAAGAATGCATTCCAATTGCCAAGGGCGGTTCGGCTCCGGCAGATCGTAACGGCCCGCGAGAATGATGCTGAGCGCATCCTGGCCAGCATCAAATCGGGAACCGATATGGCTGAGCTGGCCAAAGAGTTCTCTTCGGCCCCAGAAAGAACTGAAGGAGGCCTCACCGATTGGATTGAGGAGGGGGTCCTTGAGGTTTTTGACAAGGCCTTCGACATGCGGGCCGGGGAGCTCAGTGCCATTTTAGAGAGCCCCTTTGGTTACCATATTTACAGAGTCGTCGATAAGCGCTCAGCGCGGTCCCTGAGCCTAGAAGAGGCCCGCCCCAAGATCATTCAAGCCTTGCTCACAGACAGGGATCAGCATAGATATAAGGCTTGGCTTGAAGGACAAGTTCGAAGGGCTCAGGTCTTTAAAGATGATAAACTTTTGGAATCCATTAAAGTCGAAACTCGCCATTAGCTGTTGCCTGGTGTTACTGGCGTCCCCTGTGTTTTCCGCTGAAGAAATTCTGGTGGAATCGGTTCTAGCACTGGTTAATGAAGAGCCTATTTACAGCTCCGAGTTTGAGGAGTTTCGCCAGCACCTGCGCCAAGGTGTTTATACCGACGACCTGGTGATCCCGGATGAGGAAACCCGGCAGAAGGCTCTTAAAGACAATGCCTTCCTGCTGGAAAAGCTCATTCAATCCAAAGTCATAGATTCAGAAATTAAAAAGCTCGATCTTAAAGTCACACCCGAACAGATCGAACAGGAAATGCGCAAGATTGCTGGCTACAACAACTTATCCATGGCGCAGATGACGGCTGAATTGCAGCGCCAGGGTTTTGACCTAACCCAGTACCGGGAAATGCTCGCTAAAAACCTCCGCCGCAGAATTTTGATTGAGCGGGAAGTCACCTCCAAGGTGAAGGTGTCCGAAGGTGAAATTGCCGACTTCATCGAGAGAAACTTTAAGGGTCAGTTTTCAGCCGAAATTTTCAGCTATGATTTAGCGCACATCTTGATTTCTACAGGGCGGCGAACGGATGCTGAAGCCCGTACGCGAGCGGCCCAGGTTCAAAAGCGTCTGCAAGAGGGGGCCTCCTTTGAAGAGTTGGCGTCAGATTTTAGTGAAGACCCCAACTTCTCACCTGGCGGTAAGCTGGGGCAGTTTAACGCAAGTGAGTTGTCGCCGGAGTTTCGTAGCGCACTTAACACACTCAACACAGGTCAAGTAACCGGACCCGTGAAGGGCGCAAGCGGTTATCACTTGCTTAAGATCGTCGGAAAAACTGTGATCCCCGATCCGAGAGTGGAGGCGCTTAAGCAGCGTGCCCAAGAGGAGCTTTACGCTCAGAGTTTTCAGAGCCAATTTGAATTTTGGATGAGACAGCGCCGAGCCGCAGCCTCCGTGAGAGTCACCACTCCTTGAACCCGCCGTTTTCTATAGCCATTACCACCGGCGATCTGGACGGAATCGGTCTGGAGGTTGCCAGCAAAGCCTTAAGTGCGGTGGGTCCTAAATCGGACTTCCGGTATGTGCTTTTTCGCTCTCGCCAGGCACCTGAGTCCGAGATGGCCGGGCTGGATAAGAAGTTTCAACGCAAAACCTTTAGCGACATCCACACGGCTCTTAAGCATCCCCTCACGAGCAAGAACCAGATCTACGACATCGCCTCGCCGCTCCCCCCGCCCGTTTGGGTGGAAACCGCCGGCCAGCTTTGCATGACCAAGACCTTTCACGCCATGGTCACAGGTCCGCTTTCCAAAACTACGATCAGTCAAAGTGGCATGAAAGACATGGGACACACCGGGATCCTAAAGCGTGTAGCAGGTCAAGCCAGCGTCTTTATGGGCTTTTGGGGTGCAAAGTTCTCCGTCGTTCTAGCGACCGATCATCTCCCTGTCCGCCAGGTTTCAAGTGAACTCACCAAAGAGCGTCTGAGGGCCTGTCTGCTGGCCAGCCAAGATCTTGAGCCGCTGCTGAAAAAGTCGCTTTTAAAAAAGCCCATAGGTCTTTTGGGGCTCAATCCTCACGCCGGAGAAGAGGGGATGCTGGGCGAGGAGGAAAACCTCATTCATCGCCCCCTTATGAGGGAGCTCAAAGATAAGGTCCCTATCGAGGGTCCCCTGGTGCCCGATGCCGCCTTTCATGCAGCTCACTGGGCCAGGTACCGTTACTTTGTAGCAAGTTACCACGATCAGGGGCTTATTCCCTTTAAGATGATCCACGGTCACGAAGGCGGAGTTCATTTGACCTTAGGGTTGCCATTTCTTAGAACCAGCGTAGATCACGGCACAGCCAAGGACATCTTTGGACGAGGGCTAGCTGACCCTGCTTCGATGACGGCAGCTCTCAAAACGGCGCTGCTTTTGGTAAAACACAAACAGAAGGCGAGGCTCTAATGCACAACAAAGTCATTTTTCGGGAGTATGACATTCGCGGAGTGGTAGATCGCGACTTTGATTTGGAGTTTGCCTTTCAGCTGGGCCAAAACTTTGCTCGGTATCTTCGCCTGAAGGCAGGCTTAGAGGATCACGCTCCGCTCACCGTCAACATAGGGCGGGATGCACGGCTGACCAGCCCCGGGTTGCAAGATGAGCTGATGCGAGGCCTCACGCTCCAGGGAGTTCATGTCAGAGATTTGGGTCTTGTCACCTCTCCCCTTAACTACTTCTCCTATTTTCATTGGCCCACTGACGGGGCCATTATGGTCACAGGCAGCCACAACCCTCCTGAGTACAACGGCTTTAAACTCTCCCGCGGGAAAAGCTCTATGTTCGGGCAGGAAATCCTAGAGTTAGGAGAGCTGATCTCGGCACCCCTGCCTGAGCCGGCTCCTGAAGTTGGTAAGGTAGAAAAGGTCGACATCATCACCCCCTACCTTGCGCGCTATAAAGAAGAGTTTGAAGGTAAGTTTCGCCCAGGTCTTAAAATCGTCTTGGACTGCGGCAACGGAGCGGCAGGCTCTGTGGCTAGGCCCCTGTTTGAGCAACTGGGACTTGATACAACCATTCTTTTTGAAGAGCCCGACGGGCATTTTCCCAATCACCACCCCGACCCCACGCTAGAGGAAAATTTAGTCGCTCTTAAAAAGACAGTCGCTGAGGTGGGTGCGGACTTCGGTGTGGGCTTTGATGGGGACGCTGACCGCATTGTGGTCGTGGACGAAAAAGGAAAGACCCTGCTTGGTGATGAGTTAATGATCTTTATCAGCCGCGCTATTCTTAAAGATGCTCCGGGCTCAAAGATCGTAGGTGATGTGAAGTGTTCAGACCGCCTTTATCGTGAAATAAAGAAAGCTGGCGGCATCCCCATTATGTGGAAGACGGGACACAGTCTTATCAAAGACAAAATCAAAGTCGAAAAGGCACCCTTTGGCGGGGAGCTCAGCGGACACATTTTTTTTGCTGATCGCAACTACGGCTATGACGATGCCCTCTACGCAGCCCTCCGGGTGGCAGAGATTCTCTCTAGCTCGGCAAGGACGCTCTCGGAGAGTCTTGCTGACGTGCCGCCGTCTTTTAACACGCCGGAAATAAGGCTCGATACGACCGAGGACAAAAAGCACCTGGTAGTAGAAAAGCTCATCCAGCATTTCAAAGGCACCGGTTATGAAGTCAATCTCATCGATGGTCTCAGAGTCAGCTACCCGCATGGCGGCTGGGCCTTAGCCAGGGCTTCTAACACTCAGCCGGTCCTCGTACTTCGGTTCGAGGCCGAAACTGATAAGGAACTTCAGGCCATGCAGGATGAGTTTAACGTCATCGTGAACGAACACCTAAGTTAAGCAGCTTTTTTCCCGCGGGGTTTGGAAGCGCCCAGATTCAGTAGGTCTCTTAGGAACTGGTTCTCAAAGTGGACCAGATCCTTTTCTTTGATCAGCACAGGGTAATTTTCCCGCTGCAGTTTGATGAGCTGCTTAGCTCGGAAGCTATCCCCTTTGGGCACGTAGGGAATGAGCTTATCATTGAGTATCAAATGCAGATAAGTGTCGTAATCGAGGGGAACTCCTGGTTTTAAAAGATCAGCTGGGATGTTGAGGTGACCCTCTAAAGTTTGGACAAGCTTCGGAATCTCCTCACTGGAGGCCACAAAGGAGGCCAGAATCTCTGAGTTTAAATGGGTACCCAGAAAGTCAGCCTGAGCGGTAGTTGAGCTCCAGTGAACTATATCGCTCACCCTCATATCCAAAACCCTAAAGGAGCCCCACTGCGGACCATCGGGAAAGGATTTTAGGTTTTTTAGGTTTTTAAGAAGATCCCCTGCCAAACTCTCTTCGAGCTGTTGATCCCCTCCACTGGTTACTAGAACGTATCCGCTATGAGGACCATCTTGAATTCTTACCACGGCCACACGCTGGGTGGTCTCAGGAAGAAGAACCAACTCTTCAGGTGGTCCTTCCGTAAGAGTTTGCTTAAGCCCCCGCTCGATCCACTGGGCTAGCTCTTTGTAAGCAGCATCGTAGATCTGCACCTGAAGAGAAGGCTCGCTTGCGCTCTGATTGAACTTTTGCGAAGACTTCTCACCGCGAAACAGGTGCAGTGGTCCTTTGCCTAGCCGCCCTTTCCTCTCCCAGATAAGACTTTCCTTAGGCGTGGGCGAAGGAGATGACTGTATCAAGGAGGGCCCGGCACCACGCCGCCTTAGATCCGTGGTCAGCTGTTCCGGTGCTCCCTTATCTCCTGACACCTGAATCGATGGGTCCTCTTCCTGGGCAGGCGAGAGTATCTCAAGTACAAAACTATCAGCCTGGGGTCGCTCCTGCCTTCGCAGAATTTTTCGCATTTTAAGAAGGAGGGCCGGACCCGAAAGAGCTCCCATTAAAGAATGAGCCTTTTTGAATCTTCGAATCAAGGGCAGCGTTTTTCGATCAGGCTTTTCGGCAAACACGATAACGTTGCAGATCCGTCCGGCGATGAACTTGTTGATCACATCAGATAGGCGAGGGTTGTGATGATTGACACTGAAGGCGACAAATTCGGGCGTACGTTCGCTGCAGGCCAGGAGAAATTCTCGAACGTCCGAAAAAAGCTCTACATGGACATCGCGGCGCTCCAAGAACTGAGCTGTACTAGCCAGGGCCTGGGTCTCTTCGACCAGAAAAAATATGTGGCAGCCCTCTACGGGACGAGACGCAGTCATAGTTACCTTCCGAAGTCTTATCGGACATTTAGCTGCGGTCTCTAAAACAAAAAAAGCCGCCCGGATGGGGGCGGCTTCTCTCAGGCCAGAGTCTAAAACCTACTGGACCAAAGCCATAAGCTTATCGATAGTTGGACCAATGTTGCCCACGATCATGATCGCGATCACGAAAGTGAAGAGCACCAAAGTCTCGATCAGCGCCAAGCTCAGAATGAACGGAGTAAAGATCTTTCCAGAAGCTCCGGGGTTGCGAGCAATTCCTTCAAGAGCGGCTGCAGCAGCACGACCTTGGCTCAAAGCTCCACCAAAGGCAGCAAGACCCAGACCCAGACCAGCAGCCAGTGCAAACAGGCCAAGGTTGGATCGGAACACTTCGAAAACTCCGGTGTTAGCAGCAACAGCTACAGTTTCCTGAGCAAAGGCGGATCCGGAGACCAGCACCATGGCCAGGGCGAGAAAAAAGCTCTTCTTGTTAGTCATTTCGACTCCTTTTTTGTACGTCTAGGACCTACGTCCTGAGCCCCCGATTGTCACGGGGACGCAAAATATAAGACCTAGTCGTGGTGAGAGGCCAACATTACGTAGGCCATTGATAATAGTAAGAAAACGAAAGCCTGCACAAAGCAGACAAACAGACCAAAAACGTAGAACAGAACCGGAACACCCCAGGGCGCCAGCTCCAGAAAAATTCCCATTAGTGTGTGGTCACTTGTCATGTTGCTGGACAGACGCAGGCCCAAAGATAAAGGGCGAATCATATGAGAGATAATTTCGATAACAAAGATGAACGGGGCCATGTACCAGACGGGTCCCATAAAGTGACCCAGGTATTTGATACCCGCCTCTTTGAACCCAATGTAGTTGTAGAAAAGAAACGAAAAGATACCGATGGCCAAGGTCGAATTGATGCTTTCGGTAGCGGGTGCGGAGCTGGGTATCAACCCAAAGGCGTTATTGAAAAACACGTAGGTGAAAATGGCCCCGAAGATGGGGACAAATTTCCGCCCGCTGGGCCCAATCACCATGTCTGTAAGATTGGTGATGAATTCCGTGAGAGCTTCGAAAATACCTTTGATAGAGAGTTTTCCGGAGGGCTCAATGGCCTTCTCGCCAGCTCCCAGAGCGGCTCGACCCGCAACAGATCCCACCACTAAGATTCCGGCCACTGTAGCCGCCGTCACGACAGGAACATGGTGATGGCTCACCCCAAGGAGGTGCTCCGCCCAGTTAAAACTTGCCACTGTTAGTCTCCTTAAGTCTTAGACTTGATAAGCGCCCAGATCACACTCGTCAAGCCCACGGACGCGAATCCCAAGCCAAACCACAGCCCCGAAAGACCGTCCAAGGTGGTGACACCGAAAATCACGAGGATCAAAAACGCGTATTTCAATACAATGACACTGGCAGCCAGAGCAACGCCTTTCTTTTTGAAAATCCTATCCCAGATCCAGTAGAGCGCCCCAACGTTAGCTAAGGTCAGCACTCCACCGATAAGAAAGGAAACGGGCTCTCCTGCACCGTAGACCCATAGCGTCACTACTACGGCCGCCATCACCAGGGTGTGTATCAGCATAAAGCTCTTTATGACTCTTCTCCTCTGTCTTGGGCCACTGCCTCTTCCCTCTCCTGAGCCTTGAGCCAACGGATCATGTACAGCAGCCACACTCCAACACCCAGGAAGGCGCCAAAAGTGAGAATCAATCCATGAAAGGGAAAATTCTTCTCCACCACGTAGCCAGCTGCAAGACCCGCAAAAATGTACACAGGCAGTTGAAAGCCAAGGGCGAGTATCAAACCGCGTTTGTTCTTCATCTTCTTAAACCCTGAGCTCCCGGGAGCAAGCTCTTTCGAGTTTCAAGGCGCTGAATCCTCAGCTTTAGAAACTCGGGAGTAGGATAGTGTTCAAGAGCTGCGGTGAGGATCTCAATGGCCTTGTCGAAGTCTTTCTTTTCTTCATAGGCCAAAGCTAGGTTCAGATAGATCTGCTCCTTGTTGGCGCGCTCAGGAAAAAGCTCGTTCAGCTCGGTGAAGGCTTCAATGGCCTTATCCGTCTCTTTGGTTGAGACAAAAATATTGGCTTTGAGCAGCAGTGCGGGAAAGTTGTCGGGATGCTCCTTAGGTCTACCCTCTAAGATCTGCTCAATCTCAACCTTCGACTGATAAAAGTTGTTTAGATAAAAATAAGCCCGAGCCAAATTCATCTGGTACTCCATTTTCTCCTCGGGCGTGTGCGGCAGCTCCAACAGACGATAGTATTCACGCACAGCCTGGTCATAATCGCCTAGGTTTCGGAACACGATCTCGGCGACCTTCTTTTGAGCCGCCAGCATTTGCTCCTGGTCGGCACTGTGAATGACAATGTGTTTGTAGAAGGTCAGAGCCTGGGTGAAGTTTTTAAGTTCGAACAGCGAGGCCTCTGCGGCCTTTTCCGCAGCCGCTAGGGACCGCTCCTCGGTAGGCTCAGCTTTCATCACGCGGCGAAAATGGTGAACTGCTTTTTCGAAGTCACCTGCGGCACGTGCCCGGTCCCCTCGCTGCATTTCGAGATCCGTCGAGTTGGTGCAAGATAAAAGCGACAGGGCCAGGCCTGTCGCAACAAGAACCTTAAGACTCTTCTTCATCCTCGCCTTCGGACTCTGCTGTAATGATGGCCATCCCAGAAACAACTTCTTCAGGATTCAGGGTGATCAGGCGCACTCCTTGAGTGTTCCTTCCGAAAACAGAGATGTCCTTGCATTGAGTGCGGATGACCTGACCCTTGTCCGTAGAGAGCATGATCTGGTCGTGATCGGACACGGACAGAGTTCCTATAACAAAACCCACCTTATCAGTAGTTTTTTGAGTGATTATGCCCACGCCGCCGCGACTTTGCACTCGGTACTCATCTAGCGGAGTCCTTTTGCCATAACCTCGGTCAGTCACGATTAGGACGGCCCGCTCGTCATTTTTTTCGAAGACTTCAAAGCCCACGACATGATCATCCGCAGAGAGCGTGATCGCCTTAACTCCCCTAGCTGATCGGCCCATAGAGCGCACGTCGTTCTCATCAAACCGGATGGACATTCCGTTCTTAGTGCAAACGAAGATATCGGAGCGGCTGTCGCTGAGTTGAGCGCCCATGAGTTCGTCATCAAGGTCGATGGTCAGTGCAATGATCCCTGAAGGTCTGGGGTTTGAAAAATGCTTCAGCGAGGTCTTTTTAATGATGCCCTTTTTAGTGAGCAGAACGACATTGAACTTTTCGTCGAACTCCTCCACAGGCAAAATCGCCTGCACTTTCTCTTTGCCGCTGAGATTCACTACGTTGGCAATAGCTCTGCCTTTGGAGGTCCTTGAACCCAGCGGAAGCCTGTGAACCTTGGTCCAATAGACTTTGCCAGAATCTGTAAACACGAGCAGCGTTGTTTTCGTGTTGGCCACAAAGATTTTAGCAACGGCATCCTCTTCGCGATTGGCGCTGCCTTTAAGGCCTTTTCCGCCGCGCCTCTGGGTGCGGTACTGATCCAGTGGGATCCGCTTAACGTAACCCATGCTGGTGAAAACGACGGCCATCGACTCTTGAGTGATGAGATCCTCATCTTCGATCTCTGTGAGTTCCCCTTCGATAGAGGTGCGGCGGGCGTCACCGTACTGCTTTTTCACCTCTTCTAATTCATCGTAAATGATGTCGTAGACCTTTTGAACGTCCGAGAGCACGTCCTTAAGCCACTGAATGCGTGCGGCAAGCTCTGCCAGCTCATCCATAATCTTTTGTCGCTCAAGTCCGGTAAGTCTTCCAAGGCGCATATCCAAGATGGCTTGAGCCTGGAGGTCGGAAAGCGCAAACCGATCCATAAGGTTAGCTTTGGCTTCTGCAGGCTCTTGAGCTGAGCGGATGGTCTGAACGATAGCGTCGATGTGGTCCAGCGCTTTTTGTAGACCTTCTAAAATGTGGGCTCTGGCTTCAGCCTTTCGCAGCTCGAAAATACACCTTTTGGTCACCACATCTTTGCGGTGCTCAAGGAACGCTTCTAACATTCCTTTGAGATTGAAGGTGCGGGGCTGGTTCTTTGCATCCAGCGCTAACAGCCTGATACCAAAACTTGTCTGAAGCTGTGTGAACTTAAATAGCCGGTTGAGAATCACCCCGGCATTTTCATTGCGCTTAAGCACAATAACAATTCGCATTCCCTCACGCGAAGATTCATCGCGAATATCGCTGATGCCTTCGATTTTCTTATCGCGAACCAGATCGGCGATGTTTTCAATGAGCTTAGCTTTGTTCACCTGGTAGGGAAGCTCTGTGACGATGATTTCATCCCGGTCGCCCGTGGTTTCAATCTCAGCCACTGCCTTAAGGGTGATGATTCCATGTCCCTTTTTGTAAGCAGAAAGTATCCCTTGTCGTCCCGCTATCACACCAGCTGTGGGGAAATCCGGACCTGGTACGATTTTAATAAGATCATCTAGGCTTGTTTCGGGATCTTTGATCAGTGCTTGGCAGGCACTGACCACCTCGGTCATGTTGTGCGGCGGAATGTTAGTGGCCATCCCCACGGCGATGCCCGCACTTCCGTTGACCAGGAGGTTGGGAACCTTGGCTGGAAGAACCTTGGGAATCATAAGTGAGTCGTCGTAGTTGGGGCTGAAGTCGACTGTGTCCTTGTCGATATCCCCCAGCAACTCTTCAGAGAGCTTGGTCATCCGAACTTCGGTGTACCTTTGTGCTGCTGGTGAATCTCCGTCGATAGATCCAAAGTTCCCCTGTCCATCCACCAAGGGATAGCGAAGCGAAAACTCTTGCGCCATACGGACCATGGTTTCATACACCGCCACATCTCCGTGGGGGTGGTACTTACCTATGACGTCCCCCACCACGCGAGCTGACTTTTTGTACGGTTTATCATGCGTGTTCTTAAGATCGTGCATCGCAAACAGAATGCGCCGGTGCACTGGCTTGAGGCCGTCTCGAACATCAGGTAGAGCACGACCTACAATAACACTCATCGAGTATTGCAAGTAGGCATCGCGCATCTCTTTGTTGATATCTATTTTGGTGACTTTGTCTGACTGCACTTCTTCCATGGATTTCTCGCTTAAACGTCCAGCTCTCGAACAAGTAGAGCGTTATCTTGAATGAACTTACGTCGTGGCTCGACCTGTTCCCCCATTAAAATACTGAAGGTTTCGTCAGCTGTAATAGCATCCTCAACGGAAACCTGAAGCAGCACTCGGTTTGCGGGATTGAGCGTAGTCTCCCAGAGCTGTTCTGGGTTCATCTCACCCAAACCTTTGTAGCGCTGAATGTAAGCACCTTTTTTTCCGAACTCAGTAAAGTAGGTATAGAAGTCAAAGTAAGTGTCGAAGGACACCTCTCCGCCGCCATCTTTTTCGATCACCACGGGCAAAGTGTGCTGATCGCTGAGTTGTTTCCAAAGACTGTACAACTCTTTGAGTTCAGTGAGGCTATAACTATCGTCTTTGAACACGGAGGTGGTGCCGTGCCCGTAGCGAATCGTAGAAATTTCCAAATCCCTGCCTTCTCCCCCGGAGCTAGGAATGAACTTGTGATCTACTTTCATAATTCCGAGGGTCGGATTTTCTTTGGCATAGGACCTAAAATCGTCCAGCGTCGACTTTAGGTAATTTTCGTTTTCGTAGAGGGATTTTAAATCAATCCCTTTTCTAACTAAGAAGTAAATCAGATCGGGGTCATACTTACCCGAGACCCCTCTCAGAAGATTTCTGAATTTGTGAATGTTCAAAATGAATTTGCGCACCACATCTTCTTCGCCAATATCTTTTTTAAATTTAATCTGGGCCAGTGAGTGATCCATCAAAAGCTGAGTCAGCTCACGCTCATCTTTAACGTAGACTTCTTTGTTGCCTTTTTTAAATCGGTAAAGGGGTGGCTGAGCAATGTAGATGTATCCGCGCTCAATCACTTCAGGCATCTGCCGGTAAAAGAAAGTCAGCATCAAGGTTCTAATGTGACTGCCGTCGACGTCAGCATCCGTCATGATGATGATCTTGTGGTACCGAATTTTATCGATGTTCATGTTTTCTTTGCCGATGCCCACACCAATGGCTGAGACCATCATTTTGATCTCTTCGTTGCTGAGCATTTTTTCGAACCGGGCTTTTTCGACGTTGAGGATTTTTCCTTTCAAGGGAAGTACAGCCTGGGTTTTGCGGTCGCGCGCCTGTTTCGTCGACCCACCCGCTGAGTCTCCTTCCACAAGGTAGAGTTCACTCTTGGCTGGATCCTTTTCCTGACAGTCTGCCATTTTGCCCGGCAGAGCGTTGCCATCGAGCGCTGTTTTCCTGCGGGTTAGCTCCCTGGCTTTGCGTGCTGCAAATCTAGCCCTGGCAGCGTCCACACATTTCTGCATGATGGATTTAGCCGGACCTGGGTTTCGATCAAGCCAGTCGGAGAGCCTGTCGTTGACGATCGATTCAACGATGCCTTTCACTTCTGTGTTTCCGAGTTTAGTTTTAGTTTGTCCTTCAAACTGCGGCTCTGGCACTTTCACGCTCACCACTGCCGCCAAGCCTTCACGGATGTCTTCACCCTCAAGGTTGGCCTTGAGATCCTTTAGGAGGTTGGCCTTATTGGCGTACGCGTTCGCTGTTCGAGTCAAAGCTCCTCTAAAACCCACCAGATGAGTTCCGCCTTCGATGGTACTGATGTTGTTACAATAAGATGCGATGGCTTCGGAGTAAGAATCATTCCACTGAAAAGCAACTTCTACAGCAACACCGTCTTTGTCTCCGCTGAAATAGATCACTTCGTTGTGCAACGGCTTTTTGGATTGGTTGACGTAGGAAACGAACTCTTTAATTCCGTCGGCAAACTGAAATTCTTGCACCTTGCCCGAGCGTTCATCCGTCAGCGACAGATAAAGGCCTGCATTGAGAAAGGCCAGTTCGCGAAATCTTGAGCCCAGAGTTTCAGCACTGAACACGATCGATTCGTCTTTAAAAATTTCGCGATCCGGTTTGAAGGTTACTTTCGTGCCGGTCTTTTTTGTTGGACCCATGTTTTGAACTTCTGAAAGTGGACGACCGCGTTCGTACTCTTGCTTCCAAATGGATCCGTCACGTTTCACTTCAACAACGCAGTCGCTTGAGAGCGCGTTGACCACAGAAGCGCCTACTCCATGCAAACCACCAGATACTTTGTAGGAGTTTTTATCAAACTTGCCGCCAGCGTGAAGCACAGTGAAAACCACTTCAACGGCTGACTTACCCGACTTGTGGCGATCTACGGGAATACCGCGACCGTCGTCTTCGATGGTTATGCTGTCGTCCGCACGAATGGTGATCCAGATGTGTTCGCAGTGCCCCGCCATAGCTTCATCAACGGCGTTGTCCACAATTTCATACACAAGGTGATGGTAACCACGAACACCGGTGTCGCCGATGTACATGCCCGGACGTTTCCGAACAGCTTCCAATCCTTCCAGCACCTGGATGGACTCGGCCCCGTAGTTGGTTTCGATGGCTTCGTTAGCAATGACATTGTTTTCAGACACGGATACCCTCTCCCAAATCTGGCAGATCCTTGTTTTCTCGCTCTTGTCCCAGATCGAACACTTCACCCAGTTGGGGATCGAATTGAAGAATCGTGGTCAAGTCTGTGGTTGTGATCAAAATTTGAGTGGCTAAACCTTTCAAATACTTCAGCAAATAAACCTGTTTTTCTAAATCCAGTTCTGAGAGCACGTCGTCTAGGAGCAATAAAGGCGGTCCTTTATGAATCTCCATGAACCTTTGGATCTGCGCCATCTGAAACGCTAAAACCAGGGCTCTCTGCTGACCCTGAGAACAGTAGGATCTGGCATCTCTGGAATTAAATAGAAAATTTATATCATGTTTGTGGGGTCCCACCAAGCTTTTGCCCACTTGAACTTCGACCTGTTGACGCTCATCTAGAGCTTGACTCAATGCATTTACTACCTGCCCATCCGTGGCGCTCAGAAAGTCCTTTCCGGAGATCAAGTACTCCACAGAGATTTCAACAGGAGCTTCGGCTGCGTAGATACTGGCAAAGGATCGTTGAAGGTAAGGTTGCAGCTCAACCAGCAGCTCCTTGCGGGCCATGGTCAGATGGAAAGCCCGTTCAAGAAACAGAGGGTTGAGGGAGCGAAGGGTTTTTTGGGCGTGATCTCCGGTGATCTCTTGATCCCGCATCATTTTCAGAAGTCGATTCTTCTGCTGCAGGGCTTTTTTGTACTCTCTAGGCACGGCTGCCTTCTGGGGGTAAAGCTGCAAAAGAGCTTGATCCACCAAAGCCCGCCTTTCTTCAGGGCCGCCTTTGATGGCCGCAAGGCTCTCTGGGACGAAGAGAATCTTAGGAAAGGCGGCCTGAAGACGCGTGGAGGTGATGCTTTTGCCACCCAGGGTGAGGCTTCTGGCTTTTCCCCTCAAAGTGTAGCGAATATGGCTTGTAAGACTTGAGCTCGCTCCGTGATGAACCACACCCTCCACGAGCATATCGGGTGCGGCCGCGGCCTCAGAAGTCTTCACCAGGGGGCCCGGCTCTGAGGTGCGAAAAGACTCCCCACTGAGCAGCAAATAAAGGGCCTCGATGAGACTGGTTTTGCCCTTGCCATTGGGGCCCACAAAAACGTTGATTCCCGAAGAGAGTTTGATCTTTTTGTGATCAAAACAACGGAAGTTTTTTACGCGCAGGGATTCAATGTGCAAGGTTTAGATCCGCATGGGCATAACGACACAGGTGTAGCTTGCGTCCCCTTTGGGACGAATCAAGCCTGGGGAGAGTTGCCCGTCCAATTCCAGCTGTACAATATCTTCGTGGATCGAGCCGAGAACATCAAGAATGTAGCGGGCGTTAAAGCCGATTTTGATGTCCTCGCCTGCGTACTGAATTTCAATTTCTTCTTTGGCATCCCCAAGCTCTGGGTTGTTAGAGGAAATCTCCATACGCCCTTGGCTTAAGTTAAGGGTCACTCCCTTCGACTTTTGATTGGACAGCAGGGACACTCTCTTGAGCGAGGAAATGAAGGTCTCCCTTGGCACCAAAATTGTCTTTGGAAGACTCTGAGGGATGAGCTTTTGATAGTTGGGATACTTGCCCTCGATGAGTCGAACCATGAGCACCGTGGAACTTACCTTCATAATCAACTGCGGGCCCTCAAAGGCTATTTCAATGCTGCCCTCTTGGGGGTCGATGAGCTTGCCGATTTCATGCAAACCTTTGCGGGGGATGATCACACCTTGAAGAGACGGGTGGCCCAGGTTTTCAGAATCCACTTTGCGGTCCACTAGGCTCAACCGGTGACCATCGGTGGCCACCATGCGGTAGGCTGGTTGACCTTCCCCTTGCAACTTTTCGAAGTAGACCCCGTTCAAGTGATATCTGGTTTCATCGTTGGACACGCTGTAAATGGTTTTATCGATCATTTCGGCAAATGTCTTGGCGTCCACTTTCACAAACTGGTCGGTGGAATAGCTTGGAAAAACCGGATACTCATCGGCGCTGATTCCGACGATATTGAAAACAGAGCGGTTCTGCTTGATCTCCAGCCACTGGTTTTCTTTTTTTGATAAATCGATGAACCCCTCGGGAAGTTCCTTAACGATGTCAAAAAGGTTTTTAGCGCTGACAGCGACTTTGCCCTCTTGAAAAACCTCTACTGCAATTTCGTCGGTCAGACTGACTTCAAGATCCGTGGCAAATATTTTTAATTTTTCACCACTGGCTTCAAGCAAAACGTTCACCAGAATGGGCATGGTGTTTCGCTTCTCAACGATGTTTTGTGTTTTTGAGAGCAAGTGAAGGAGTTCCTTTTTTCCTACTTTAACTTTCATTGAAAGACCCCATTCTTTCTTATGTATTCTTTAAATATATAAATCAGTAGTAGTAGTAGGTCTGTGGACAAACCCTTTTTTGCCTTAAACCGCTGTAATCACTCACAGAGTTATGTGGATAAATCAACGGATAATTCCGATGTTACTTTCCGTTTTCTGTGGATAAACAGGACCCACAATCCCATCCACCCACTTATCCACAGACTTATCCCAATCCACAGTTCACACCCCTGTGATATTGTGGATTCTGCTCTCTAACTCCTGGAGATCACGTGCTAACTCTGAATCTAGAGCCTGTTGTTTCTCGATCCTTTTCAGGGCGTTAATAACCGTTGTGTGATCCTTGCCACCGAAGGCGCGACCGATATCTACCAGAGATTTATCTAAATGCTTTTTGATAAGATACATGGCGGTTTGCCGGGCTGTGACAAGGGGTTTGGACCGATTTTTCGACTTTAAATCGACCACTCGGGTTTTGAAATGATCGGCCGTTAACTTCTGGATGTCTTCCATGGTTATGCTGGAGGCTTCCCCGTGGTTGTGGAGCACCTTTTTAGCGAGCTCCAAATTGATATCCAGCCCTTGGAGCTCAGAAAACATCTTTACTTTATTTAAGTTACCTTCCAGCTCTCGGATGGAGCGCTTGGAGATGCGGGCAATGTAACTGACCACCTCATCGGAAATGGATAAATTCTTGCGCTCGGCCTTGTACCGCAGGATAGCCACCCGGGTTTCCAGCTCGGGCATCTGGATGTCGGCAATTAAACCCCATTCCAGGCGGGTGCGGATGCGGTCTTCTAAGCCCCTGATATCCCTAGGTATTCGGTCGCTCGCGACCACAACCTGTTGCCCTTTTTCAAAGAAGTCGTTGAGAGTGTTGAAAAACTCTTCTTGAACCCCATCCCCGCGGCCCAGGATCTGGATGTCATCCATGAGAAGAACATCGCAGTGCTCCCGGTACCTGAGGCGAAACTTTTCCATCTCCTTGCGGCGGATGCCGGAGATATAGTCGTTAAAGAAGCGGTCGGCTGAAACATAACAGATTCTAGAGTGGGGCTGAGCCTCGCGGATGAAGTTTCCGACGGCGTTGAGCAGGTGGGTTTTTCCCATGCCCGTGGGTCCACATATGAACAAAGGATTGTAAGATTCTGTCCCAGGGGACTGAGCGATGCTGTAACAGGCCGCATGGGCGAATTCATTGTTCCTGCCGACCACAAAGGTTGAAAAAGTGTAGTCGGGATTAAGAGCGTCCCGGCGTGGCAGATGTACGGTCGGTGAAGCCGCTGAAGTTCGCACGGTCAGCGGCACGGAGGGCGCTTGCGGCTCGGGCTGCTGGGTCTGGTTGTGCTGGTTCATCACCTGATGAAGATAATTGGGGGAATCCGTAGACGGAGGGGTGTGCTTTCCTGTAACTTCCAGCTCGATTCGAAACGGTTTGTTATAAAGGGCTGAAATCTCAGAACAAATACGATCCACCAGATTCTCAGAGATCCAGTACTTATGCAGTTCCGTTGGCACCCCCAAACGAAAGCAGGCTCCTGAATCGGTGCTGTCCACTTGAATTAAGTTGGTCGGATCGAACCAAGTTTGAACCAGCTTGTTGTCCGAGTTCTTAGTCTTCAAGTTGGTCTTTACGATCATCCAAAATTGCTGATCGGAAACACTCATAGATAATCCTTATCTGGCCAAAGTAAGGGGGGAGTGAAAAAAGGTAAGACCCCCCGTCTCGGAGGAGTGATAGCAACATCTGCTGTGGATTTCAACAGGTTGACGACCTCGACGCATTATGATCTACTCCGGCGCCTCAACCGGAACTAACCACGTCCTCGACGTAGTACATTGTCGTATTTAGGGGTGAGTCATGAAAAGAACCTACCAACCAAGTCGCCGTCGTCGCAAAACCAAGCACGGCTTTCGAGCCCGCATGGCTACCAAAGATGGCCGCCAGGTACTGTCCCGCAGAAGGGCCAAAGGACGCAAACGTCTGACCGTTGAGATTGGTGGAAAGTAGACCCACTCTGAAGGTTCTTAAAAGCCAGCAAGACTTCTTGCGGCTGAAGAACACTGGCTTCAGGTACCGAAGTGCGCCTTGGCTCCTCATCAACTGGAATCATAACAAATCTGGCGAATCTCTTCGATGCGGATGGACGGTCTCTCGCAAAGTGGGAACTGCTGTGGTTCGGAACCGTCTAAAACGATGGTGCCGATACTATTTACACAGCAACAAGAAGTTCCTCGAATTACCCATAGATCTCAATATAGTTTTCCTAGAATCCGGACAGGGAAAGAATTTTTTTAAAAGACTAAGGTACGATGACTTTAAGAAATCCATGGACTCGTTTTACGCTTATCTTATTAGAAGCCGCAAAGTATCTGTGTTGGTTCCTCATTAAGTGTTATCAGGTGATCCTTGCACCCCACATGTCGGGCGCTTGTCGGTTCCATCCGACCTGCTCCTGCTATGCGGAAGAATCTTTCAAAAAGCATCGCCTCACAGTGGCTCTGGGCCTGACGCTAAAGCGCCTAGGTAAGTGCCGTCCTGGGGGGCCCTCTGGTTTTGATCCTGTGCCCACGCCAAGGAGTCTGTCATGAATCCACTTCAGCCCAGTGGCGGTAGTTTTATGGACCGCAACACCCTGATCGCTATTGTTTTAGTTACGATCATGTTTGTGGTTTGGCAAAACTCTATGGTTCGGCCACCCGTTCCAGCTCCGCCCGCACCTGCTCCAGCTGTTGGCGTGGATCAAAGCCTCCCCGACAGTATGTCA
>CAYRIE010000004.1:0-20481 GCA_964424215.1 uncultured Pseudobdellovibrionaceae bacterium | reverse complement strand
GCCCTTGATGGCATCCATAAAGTAGTTCTGCCAGCTCTGATCCGTATTGTACTGGTGGCTGTTCAAGGTTGCATACACTCGCCCTGTTAGACCTGTCATGGGTGCAAAGTCCGCATTTTCCGTGGGGACAATGTTGCCGTTCGTAACTTCACGAACATTGGCCCTGTCCACAGCGACGTTGTGCTTCTTTTGCTCTCCGCAGGCCACTAGGGTCAGCGCAAGGCTCATCATCAGTGTCAGCGATCTTAGGTTTGTCATCGTTCCTCTCCCGTTACTTAGGAGTAGGGCAAAGGCTGTGCCAGCCAAAAGCCACTAGAGGACAACCGGGCATCTCAAAATGAGACACTTGACTGACAAAAGCCCCACGGGCCCGTTTTTGCCACCAGCTGTAAAGGCCCTGTACACCTGGCCGTGGCGGTATTTCAGCCCTAGGGCCCGAAAAAGTCTTCGAGAAACGGGCTCCTGCCTCTCTTAAAGCGTGGCAGAAGGGCTCGGCTGGGGTCTTTTTACGCTCATAAACCCTTCGCCGGCTCCCGCCATAGATATGAGAGCGGCCGAGGGCTTAAACCTTTTGCCATACTTGGCAGCAAACACCTCAAGCTCGGAGAGAATTTGAGGCAGGCCTTCCCTGTCAGCCCACTTGAGCAAGCCCCCGCGAAACGGTGGAAAGCCCGTGCCCATGATCATGGCAAGATCCAAATCGGCGGCGCTTTCAACGACTTTTTCCTCAATCAGCACCATCGAAGCTTCGTTGACCATGTTGTACATCCCCCGTCGCAAAAGCTCCTCGGGTGAGTGCGGATTAGTCGGTTCAGAGAGCCCAAGGTCCTTGTAGATCCCAGGATCCACTCCACCTTGCTTGCCCTTGCTGTCGTAGAGGTAAAACCCTTTATGATTTTTTTTGCCCAGGCGATCGGTGGATTCAAGCTTCAGCATAGATTCTGGAATCTCAATCCGGTCGCCGAGGGATTCGCGAAAGATTTTGGAAACCTTCACGCACACATCGAGACCCACTTCATCCATCAAGCGACACGGCCCCATAGGCATACCGAAGCTCTTCTGAAAGGCGCGGTCGATGACCTCCACGCTCATCCCCTCCTGCAGAAAATGAGCTGCTTCAATCAGGTAAGGAATGAGCAGACGGTTCACTAAAAATCCAGGCGAGTCTTTCACCACGACCGGAGTTTTGCCCATCTGTTTGGCCAAAGAAAAAATAGTAGCCACCGCTTCATCCGAGGATTTCTCCCCGCGTATCACCTCAACGAGCGGCATCTTGTCCACGGGATTGAAAAAATGCATGCCAAGGAAATTTTGGGGATGAGGGTGCGCTGCCGACATCTCAGTTACGCTTAATGAAGATGTGTTGGTTGCCATGATAGCGTCCTCACGGACATGGCTTGCTGCCTCGGCAATCACCTTCTTTTTAATTTCCATATTCTCGACGATGGCCTCAATGATTACATCCAGCTTGCCAAATTCCGAGTAGTCCAAAGTTCCTGCGCGCCGGCTTTTGCGCTCAGCTAACTGCAACTTATTGAGGCGCTTGCGGCGAACTTTTTTCTCCCAGATGCTATCAGCGGCTCGGTAACCCAGATCTAAGGCCTCTTGGTTGATGTCCTTCATAAGAGCGAACATACCTTTTTCAGCCACAGTGGCAGCGATTCCGCCGCCCATGGTTCCAGCTCCGAGCACTCCCACTTGGTGCACCTTTTTTGGTTTCACAGAGCTGTCCGTAACTCCCGTGCGAGATTTCATCGCTTCCATCTGAAAGAAAAGTCCGATGAGGTTTTTGCTCACATCAGTTACGGCCACTTCGCAAAAAGCCTCGCGCTCAATCTTAAGAGCTTCGGTGCGATCCTTCATCCCATAGGTTTTCCGAACGACTTCCAGAGCCTTCAGGGGCGCGGGGTAATGCCCCCCGGTGGCTTTAAGAACGCTCTTTTTAGCTTCAGAGAAAACTTTGGAGCGCATCGCAGAGGAGTTCATCAATCTGTCTTTCAGCGATCTTGGCTGATAAACTTTAGGGCGTTTGCCTTCCCCTTTTTTTATGACTTTCTTTGCGAGCTTCACCGCTTCCGACTCTAGCTCTCCCGGAGGCACCACCTTGTCCACCAGACCTATGCGCTTAGCTTTTGAAGGGCGCGCTGATCCTCCCGGTAAAATGATATCTAAGGCGGACATAAGACCTACCACCCTGGGAAGACGCACGCAGCCCCCGAAGCCTGGCAGGATACCGAGCTTCACTTCGGGCAAACCGATTTGCGTGGCCTCATCGTCCGAGCAAATGCGGTAATCGCAGGCAAGAATTAGCTCGCAGCCGCCGCCCAGACAGGCGCCATGTACAGCCGCGATAACAGGTTGAGGAAGGTCCTCCACCATGTTGAGGATGTCCTGCCCGCCGACCACCGCCCTTTCGAACTCATCAGGGGTCTTAAGATTTTCAATCTCCTTGATGTCGGCTCCAGCAATAAAGATGTTCTTTTTGCGAGAAATTATAACAACGGCCTTAGCTGGTGAGGTACGAATCTCCTCTAAGATGCTGCGAAACAGAGCCATGACAGGGGAGCTCATTTTGTTGACCTTTTCGCCTTGGAGATCCCATTCTATGAGAGCTATATCTCCTCCGCGAAGACTCCACCTAATGTCACCTGCTTGGGCCATGACTCCTCCTCTGTTAACTTTTCATGGGGAAGTTCAATTTCATAACGCAAAGCCGTGTCTGTCGAGAAAAAGAGACTTTTCAAAGGTTCTTAGCGGAGCGCGTCGCACAGCTGAGTGCCCGTGTACTCTCAGATTTTCCCGATGTATTAAGGAGGACTAGCCCCCCTGAAAGGAACCTTGTCATGAGCTTCGAACAAGAGTCGTTGGACTACCATGCCCTTCCCATCCCTGGAAAAGTTGACGTTCAGTCTAGCAAGCCCTGTTCGACGGAATGGGACCTCTCCCTTGCCTACTCTCCGGGAGTGGCTGAGCCCTGCAAACGCATCGCTGAAAACCCGCAAGATGTGTTCAAGTACACCACCAAAGGCAATCTAGTTGCTGTGATCACTAACGGCACAGCGGTCTTAGGCCTCGGGAACCTGGGCCCCCTAGCCAGCAAGCCCGTGATGGAAGGAAAGGGCGTTCTCTTTAAGCAGTTTGCCGGCATCAACGTTTTTGACTTGGAGCTCAACGCAACAAATGTGGACGATTTTGTAGCCACCTGTAAGGCACTTGAGCCCACCTTTGGCGGGATCAATCTAGAAGACCTTAAGGCGCCCGAGTGCTTTGAGATTGAGCGAAGACTCAAAAAAGAGCTCAACATTCCCGTATTTCACGACGACCAGCACGGCACCGCTATCATATCTGCTGCGGCTCTGATCAACGCCTGTCTTTTGACGGACCGAAAATTAGAAGACGTCAAAATGGTCGTCAATGGTGCGGGCGCAGCTGCTGTGGCCTGCAGCCATCTTTTCATCAGCATGGGCGCACGTCCTGAGAACATTCTTATGTGCGATTCCAAGGGAGTGATCTACAAGGGCCGCAAAGAAGGTATGAACGAGTACAAAGAGCAGTTCGCCGTAGATACTCCGCTGCGTACCCTGGCCGATGCGGTCAAAGGCAGCGATTGTTTTATGGGCCTGAGTGTGGGCGGTGCACTCACGGAAGAGATGGTGATGTCTATGGCCGATAAGCCCATCATCTTTGCTATGGCCAACCCCGATCCAGAAATTCTCCCTCCCGTGGTGAAGGCCATTCGGTCCGATGCCATTGTCGCTACAGGCCGCTCAGACTACCCCAACCAAGTGAACAACGTGCTCGGCTTCCCGAGCATCTTTCGCGGCGCTCTGGACTCTTCGGCTACAGCCATCAATGAGGAGATGAAGCTTGCGGCAGTAAAAGCCCTGGCGAAACTGGCCCGGGCCGAAGTTCACGAAAAGGTGGCTCAGGCCTACGGAGGCAAAAACTTTGTCTTTGGCCCCGACTACATCATCCCAAAACCTTTTGATCCCAGGGTGCTTTTGTGGGTAGCGCCTGCCGTTGCCGAAGCTGCCACCAAATCCGGTGTAGCCCTTCGGCCCATTAAAGATCTTCAGGAGTACCGCGACAAGCTAGAGAGTCTTCAAGGCGCCCGGGTCACCTTTATCCGGTCCACTGTCAACCGCATCAAAACTCAGGCTCTCACACAAAATAACGGTAAGCCTCCGCGCCTGATCTTCCCTGAGGGCTCTAGCGATAAAGTTCTTAAAGCCATCAATTTGGCTTTGGAAGAGGAAGTCATCACTCCGATTCTTTTAGGAGATCCTGACGGCATTGCCCGAGCCGCCGACAAACTGCAGCTGGAGCGCTTGTCTGCGCACCTTAAAGATCACCCGGCCATCTATCCCCGAAAAAGTGAGAACTTTGAGCTTTACGCTCAGACGCTTTACGAAGCTCGCCAGCGCAAAGGTGTGATGCACAAGGAAGCTGAAAGACTTATGCGCGATTCCAACTACTACGGCGCCATGGCGGTTCACTTAGGACACGCTGATGGCCTGGTCACGGGCGCGACCACAAAGTTTGCTGACGCTGTTAAGCCCATGCTTCAGATCGTTGGAACGGGCCAAAGAAGAACCGCCTCGGGAGTGAACTTGGTCCTCTTTAAGGACCGCATTCTTTACTTTGCGGACACCGCCGTGCACATTGATCCGACCGCCGAGCAGCTGGCTCACATCGCCATTCACGTTGCCAGCATTGCTGAGTACTTTAAGCAAAAACCTCGAATCGCCATGCTCAGTTACTCCAACTTTACCGGACGCGGAGAATCTCCTGCTAAGATGAAGCGCGCAGCTGAGCTGGTAAGGCAGGAGCGCCCCGACCTGATGATCGATGGAGAAATGCAGGCAGACACGGCCGTTAACGCCCGTATCAAAGAGAGAATTTTTCCATTCAGCACGCTGGAAGGCGGCGCCAACATACTAATCTTTCCCAATTTAGACGCTGGCAATATAGCCTATAAACTGGTACAACAATTAGGTGGAGGAGAAGTTGTTGGGCCCTTTTTGCTGGGAGTGAAAAAGCCAGCAAACGTGGTCCAGAGAACTGGCAACGTCGATGATGTCTTTAACACCATTGTTTTGACGGCTCTTCAGTGCCAGGCGATGCAAGAGCGCAACTTCCAAACTACCCTCCCCTGAGGTGATGTAATAAGCGAAATTAGACCTGTTCAAAAAGAACGTGTGGTGGTGGTGGGCCTCGGACTCAAAGAGCAGCCCTCCACGGAAATCAAAGATTCTCTCCTAGAACTTGAGGAACTGGTCCACGCATCGGGCGGTGAAGTCGTCGGTGTGACCAGCCAAGTTTTACCTAAATTCCACCCAGCCACCCTGATGGGCTCGGGAAAGGTTCAAGAGATCGCTGAGATGGTTAAGGACACCCAGGCCACCGTGGTGGTTGTCGACCATGGCCTCTCGGGCGTTCAATCGCGAAACCTTGAAAAAGAACTTAAGTGCAGAGTCTTAGACCGCAACCAGCTGATCTTGGACATCTTTGCGCTAAGAGCCCAAAGCTACGAGGGCAAGCTTCAAGTGCAGCTGGCCCAGATGCTTGATCAGCTCCCGCGCATGGTGGACGCATGGATGGGGTCTCTGTCACGGCAGGCTGGTGGAATTGGCACCAGGGGGCCTGGGGAGACCGCACTTGAGCTGGACCGCCGCCGTATCCGCGAGCGCATCAAACAGATTCGTAAGCAGCTGGTGGAAGTTCGCAAAAAGCGCCATCAGCTCAGGGCCCAGCGAAAGAAGAACCAAATCCCAAGCTTTGCCCTGATTGGCTACACCAACTCAGGCAAGAGCAGTCTTTTGAACAAACTCACCCAGAGCCAGGTCCTTGAACAGGACATGGTTTTTGCCACGCTCGATCCCATCACGCGCAAGGTGTTTGTGGAAGAGGGCACCCGGGCCGTCCTAACGGATACGGTGGGCTTTATGCGTAAGCTTCCCACGCATTTGATCGAAGCCTTTAAGGCCACACTTGAGGAAACGGCCGATGCAGATATCCTCATCCATGTGGTGGATTTAAGCTCCGAGCAAATGGAGCAGCAGATGGAAGTTGTGGACGGCCTGATCAAGGAATTTGGCTGGAGTAACAAACTGATCATCTACGCTTTTAACAAGGTGGATGTGGCGCCCTTTTCTAAGAAGTTTCATGTCCAGCAGCATCCCAGAGCTTTTGTGTCGGCTAAAACGGGTGAAGGCCTAGAGCGGCTTAAAGGCCTGATGCTAGAAGCCCTTAAGGACCTTTATCAAGAGGTGGAGCTGTTTTTTCCCAAGAACGAAGAGTACCGAATCTACCAACTGGGCCGTAGTGCACAGATCCTTCGCAAAGAAGTGGCCACCCAGGGTACGATTTGTGTGGCCAAGATGACGGTCAGCCAGATGTCTCAGTGGCGACCTTTTATTGTAACCAAGGCCACTCTCAGCCTGACCCCCTAACTTTCCATCACGAATACTTTTTGAAAGTGCGGGGCTGACCGCTTAAATGCGGTCAGGAAACATAGCGATCATGCCTTGAAGAAAGTGCCTTGGGTTGCTGCAGTCCTGAGGCCGTCTTGCGGGTGTGGCCACCGAGCTGCCCGGCTGAACACACATAGAATACCTTACGCACACCACAGCGTTCTCCGCGCAGGAGACACAGTAGTTGGACCTGGAGCTTGCCGAGGTGAGAGCTGCTGGGTCACCACTCGTGTTTTGGCAACTGCTGCCTTTAAAGGGCAGATTTGCAGTGCCAAAACTCATAGCCCCAGCAACGGGAGCTACCAATGCGTCGGCTGATGCAACGCCGCCTAGGCTGCCCTGCTTCCAACTACCAAAGCCTTTATCCACCAGGTTGGATGTGACGTGAGCCACATCGACCAAATGCCCCCTGACGTAATCAAGCAGGGTAGGATTTTCAAGTTGGGAGTGAACCGGCAAATCGATGATATTGTTTCCCGCGATCTCTAGGTCACCAAAGTTAAAGCAGTAGGACCTGCCATCAAGGGTCATACAGTTACCTTCTGTTGGCAGGCAAAAGGCCGCTCTTTTAGCATCCGATGCTGGCTTGTCAGAAGGAAGCAGCTGGCCCGACACCACGCCACTCATGTTTTTATTCTTGCCTCCAAGGCTAATGGAGAGTCGGTTCTGTCCGCGAGAAACATCCACGACTTTCTTTTTATAGGTGCCTGATGATCCGCCCGCTGGAGATGTCCCCGCGGGACAGTTCGCCCCTGAGTTGTTAGGCGCTATGCTGTAGGCGCTGTAGATCATCTTACCCACACCCTCCACCACCTCTTGAGCTTGAGTCTTCAGGCGCGCCTTTTCGTTCTGGTTGGCCATGTTCACATAGTACAACCCGAGCGGCGCCAGGAAGGCGACCACCACCAGAGAAATCCCTAAGGCGAGGCCGATGTTGACAAATCCCTGTTGATTACTAGGTAAGGACTTGTTTTTCATAATAAACTCCTCAGAATTCCGGCGTCATAGGTCGGAAAAAGTATATATTGCCAAAGGTTCGTTTTCTCATAACCGCGGGCACACCTGCGACCCCGCGCTCTAACTGCAAATTGTTTCTAAGGGAGACGGTGACCGAACGGGACCTATCCACAAACTTTGAGCGCGTGGAACTAGAGCACCGGCTTAAGGGATAGCAATAGTCTCGTTCTGTGGTTAAAAACATCCTGCGTGTGAGCGTGATTTTGGCAGAAACTGCCATGCCTTGCTGCTGAGTACTGCCGACGCGGTTAAAAAGGACGCGGCCCTGATCGGTACTTTGCTCGCTTCGCACCCTCACCTCTTCAATGTCGGCAGCTACCAGCTCAGAGAAGTTCACCGAGTCTGCTCTCGGCCTGATGTTCGTACCCCCTGAACGGGTCAAAAACAGCTCCCCGGTTCCGTCTGCGCCAATTCCACCCCTTGGAGTGATAAATCCCAGGCTCACCCCTCTAACAAAGTTTTCTGTTTGCCCCATCTCGGCATTAAAAACAGCCAGATAGGTGCTTGTTCCGGGCGCAAGGTTGCCAGAGTTGCACACCTGGATTCTGCCATTATAGGTGGAGCTAGAGTTGATACCACTGATGGGGCTAGTGCCGGTGCCATTAAAAGAACTAAAACAGTTTTGATTGCCGCTGTGATGTCTCAGATCCACTGCCTGAGTCATGTGCTCTTTCACAACAGCCAGCGCTGAAAGCAGTTCCGTATCTGCTTCTAATGCCCGCAAAGTGACATTAAAGTACCTGACTGCGAGCACCATAACACTGAGACCGCCCAGAATGACTATAGAGGAAACAGCTAGAGTGACCATAGCTTCAGCTAATGTGAATCCATCAGCTCGCCTAAGTCTTAACCATCTAGTCTTCAACGTTCCCCCCCTGATGCTTCCTAGTCTTAAGACCCGTACAGGTCTCGTTAGGACTTATCGGACTGGTGGGTCGAAATTTGAAGCTTCCTTCTTTCAAGTCGCTGTTTTCGTCGAATTATTGCACGATCTCGGCGCTGTTTTTGGAGATCTGTTTCAATATGAAGCGGTTCGATGGGTTGAGGCTGGCCGGTAGCACGGTCAACAGCCACAAAAGTCAGATAGGCAGAGCAGCTATGAAATCTCTCCCCTGTGAGCGGGTTTTCGGCTTCAACGCGCACCCCCACTTCCATAGAGGTCTTACCGACGTAGTTGACGCTCGCAAAAAGATTGACCACCCAACCGAGTTTAATGGAGGCGAAAAAGTGAAGATCATCAACGCTGGCCGTAACCACGGGCTGACGACTGTGACGCTGAGCTGTGATGGCTCCTGCGATATCGATCCAGGACATGACAACTCCCCCGAAGATGGTGCCGAGGGAGTTTGTGTGAGTGGGCAGCACCAGTTCCGTCATCGTAACTTGTGATTCCGAAACTGGTTTGCCTGTCACCTTCTTAGTTTCCGAAGGATCCTGTGCCGGTGCCATTTCCTTGACCACCGATCAGGTGAGTGGGCGCACCTACAGGTGAGTGGCCTGCTGGCATAGTGTTGCGGCTCTCGTCGTTGATCTGGGGAGCAGCCTCAACGGCAGCTGTGGGAGCTTGAACTTCAGACTCCACAAATCCAAGGTGAGGTAGACACCATACGATCAGCTGTGCGCGAGATCGGACGTTCATTTTTTTATAGATGTTAGTCAGGTGAAACTTAACTGTTTTCTCAGTTACAAACAGTTGGTTAGCAACTTCCTTGTTTGACAGCCCTTTGGATACCAACTCTGCCACTTCAGTTTCGCGATTTGATAAACCTTTTTGAAATAGGACATCTTTGAGCATCCTTGCTCCCTCCCCTTTTGGTTGTATAAACGGTGTCTCGTTCCATGTAAGACACGACTTCTAACTGTATAAAAGTCTGTCACTGCTAATAGCTAGGCGCAAGACCTTACTTTAGGCCCCTATAAAACTGGACTTTTCTTAAAAACTCTTAAATTACTGGCGCCGCATCATCTGCCGATCCCGCATCCCCCAACTCCTTATCCAGACCGGCTTTGAGAAGATGGAGCTCGTTGAGAGCCTGTAGAGGAGTTAGCTCCTCGATGCGCAAAGATCGCATGCGCCGCAGCGCATTTTTCTCGCGCAGCTCCTGCGGGTCAGGTGCTACAAAAAGTGGCAGCTGAGCTTCTACCCTCTGGTTCTTCGTAGGTGGCGCCGAACCTTGAGGCTGCTCAAAACTTCGCAAAAGATCCGAAGCCCTTTGGGTGACAGACTCCGGTAGCCCCGCAAGCCGAGCGACCTGAATTCCGTAGGACTTTTGGGCTGCTCCCTCCACCACACTGTAAAGAAACTTAATGTCACCGCCCCTCTCCTGTGCTGCCATGTGCACGTTCTTAAGGGCGGGGTGCTCAAGCTCAGTAAGCTCATGGTAGTGGGTCGCAAATAGGGTGTAGGCGCCGGTGCGGCTCACCAAATGCTCCAAAATCGCCTGCGCCAAACTTAAACCATCATAGGTTGAAGTTCCGCGGCCGACCTCATCGAGCACCACCAGCGTTCTGGGGCCAGCGCCTCTGAGCATCTCTGCGGTCTCGGTCATCTCCAGCATAAAGGTGGACAGCCCTTCCGTCAGAGAGTCACTTGAACCTACGCGCGTAAAGATGCCTTCAAGGGTTTGTAGCTCAGCCTTTTGAGCTGGCACAAAGGAGCCGATCTGGGCCATCAGCGAAATCAAAGCCACCTGCCTCATGTAGGTGCTTTTTCCAGCCATGTTGGGCCCCGTAATCAGAAGTCCTTCACCAGGCTTAAGTGACAGATCATTGGCCATGTAGACAGAGCCCCTAAGGGAGGCTTCCACCACGGGATGCCGGCCCTGCTCAATGAAAAGTCCGCCCTCGGCTCCCAGGAGGGGCCTGCAGTAGCCGCGCTCCAGAGCGAGCCAAGAAAGAGAGGTCACCACATCAAGGTGCGCCAGCGCCCGGGCCCAATCGCGCAGCATCTGGTGGCCCTCAAGAAGCTTTTTTCTAAGCTCTTCAAAAAGCTCCACTTCCAGCTCCACCCGGCGAGTGCGCGCCTGCAGAACTTTACGCTCAAGTTCCACCAACTCATCCGTGGTGAACCTTTCTGCTTGAGTGAGGGTTTGCTTACGCTGGTAGCGATCCAGCGGCACCCGCTCTTTGTGCGCGTTGGTCACTTCAATATAGAATCCAAAAACATTGTTGTAGCGAACTTTAAGAGAGCTGATGCCTGTGGCTTCTTTTTCCCGGAGCTCCAGGGCCTGAACAGCCTTTTGCGACTGGGTTGCAAGCTCGATCCATTCATCGAGCTCTTCATGGTAGCCCTGGCGAACGAACTGACCGTTGCGAAACTGGACGGGCACCTCATCGACCAAAAAGCGCTGGATCATTTCCCACCAGGTTTGAGCCCAGGCCACATGCTCTGACCCAACACCCTCCATCGGCTCAGTGGCGCTAAGATCAAGAGCCACCCTAAGGCTTGTTTGAAGGGCCTTTAAGTCCAAGGGGCTAAACTGAGGCTGGCTGAGTTTGCCCCACCGCCGCTCCAAATCACCTAGGCCTGAGAGCACTTTGCGGGTCTCCTCAAGGCGGGAGCTATCTGACAACCAGAAGGCCACTTGATTCTGGCGGCTTTCAAGCGCTTCCACGCTCACCAAAGGAAAGGTCAACCAGGACTTTAACAGCCGCGCTCCACCTGAGGTTTTCGTGCGGTTGATAGCGTGATAAAGGCTCCCCTGAGCCTCACCTGTCACCGTCTGAAAAACTTCAAGGTGCTTAAGAACGGTGGGGGTCAACTTCATGCGGCCCAGATAGCTGCGCTTTTCAAAGGAGGATAGCAGCCGCCCGAGCTCCTCCCCTTGCATAGAGAGCCCGTAGGCCCTTAGACGCTGACACGCCAGAGGCTCCTCACCCTGAGCTTTAAAATCCTCAAATACGGTCACGGTTTTGGCAGAAAAACTTGGAGCCTTCTGCTCAGAATTTAAGACCAGCTCCACGGGCTTTAACAGATCGAGCAGGTGGTCGCGCTGCTCACCGTGATCCAGACTGTAGTAAAAGGCCTCACCTGTGGTGGCGTCCAAAAACGCTGTGTGATCTTCTTCAAAGGCGCAAAGATAGTTGGCTTGATCTGAGGCTAAGGTGTCCGGATCATAAACCATCCCCGGTGAAAGGATGCGCGTGACAGCTCTCTTAACTAGCCCCTTAGCCTGCTTGGGATCTTCCACCTGATCACATATGGCTACCTTGTGACCTATCGCTAACAGACGGTTGATTTTCTCCGCGATGCTATGGTGGGGCACGCCGCACATGGGAGTGCTGTCGCCGGACTTTTTATTGCGCTGGGTGAGCGCGATGCCCAAAAGAGGAGCCGCTAAGACAGCATCGTCGTGGAACATCTCAAAAAAGTCACCCATACGGAACAGTACGATTTTATCAGGGTGCGCCGTCTTGACGCTCCAGTACTGCTCCATCAGTGGGGTCATCCGTGAGGTTTTGGACATCCCTAGCTGCTAATTCAAAAAAGCAGGCTTAGCAAGGAAGCGCCCGAGGAATCTTGGCCGACAAGGCGCGCCAAGAGCCATTAAGCTAAGGTTTTAAGCAGCTTGGCATAAATCCCATCAAAGGCGCCATTGCTCATCACTAGCACCACGTCCCCGGGCCTAGCTTCACTTTGAACAGATTCGACCATCTGGTCTGATGTCAGCACCCGGGCGTCCACACCGCGGCTTTTGAGGTCGACCACCAGACTCTCAGAGGAAAACCTCTCCGCTGGCGGGATGTTTTCCTGATGAAAGGGCGGCGCGATCCAAACCGTGTCTGAACTCAGAAAAGCGCGGGCGTAGTCTTCTTGAAAGATGTTTCGCCGCGAGGTGGCTGAGCGCGGCTCAAACAGCGAAAACAGGCGAGCCTTGGGAAACCTTTTTTTCATGGCCTCAATGGTGAGCTGCACAGCGCTGGGGTGATGCGCGAAATCTTCAATAACCCAAATGTCCCGGGGGCGTCCTAGAATTTCTTGCCGCCTTTTAACGCCCTTAAAAGATTTAAAAGCCTCCCTGACAGAGTCCAACGGCCACCGGTGATGAACGGCGTAACCCAGCACGGCCAGGTGGTTTAAAAGGTTATGCTCACCGAACATACTGCTTTCGAACTCACCTAAAGACTCACCCTTGTACACACACTGAAACCGCATCCCCTCCTCACTGAGGGTGTAATCTGTGGCCCTAAGCTCCCCTTCCGAAACACCATAGGAGATCTTTGCACCTTGAAAGTCTGCGGCGATCTTTTGGACTTCGTCACTGCCGGAGTTGTAAACGAGCAAACCCTCTTGGGGGATGAGACTGACCAGCTTTTTAAAGGCCGACCGGATTTGCTCCATGTCGCTGTAAATATCGGCGTGATCAAACTCCACACTGGTGAGCACCACAAATTTGGGTCGATAGTGAGTGAACTTTGGAACCTTGTCAAAAAAGGCCGTGTCGTACTCATCGCCCTCAATGACAAAGCAGTTACCCTCGCCAAAATCAAACGACTTTTTAAAGTTCACTGGAATTCCGCCCACCATAAAGCCTGGCTGAAGACCTAACTCAGTCATCACCCATGCGGCCAGTGCCGTAGTGGTGGTTTTGCCGTGAGTGCCGGAGATGACGTAGCTATCGCGTGATCCTAAAACCAGCTCCCCCATCACTTCAGGCAGACTCGCGTAGGGAATCTTAGAGGACAAAAGCTCCTGCGCTTCCGGGTTCACCCTGGTGATCACGTTCCCAACGACAACAAAATCCGGTGCGGGGTGAAGGTTCTCGGCCTGGTAACCCTCCATGACCGAGATCCCTAGTGCTGCTAGCTGATCGGACATCGGCGGGTAAACGCCCTGATCACTTCCCGTAACTTGATAGCCTTTTTGTTTGAGCAGTCCAGCAAGGGAGGCCATTGCCGTGCCTCCCACACCCATAAGGTGAACGTGGGAGTTGGGTTTGAGCTTCATCATGTCCACCTCTTTTCAAGAAGCAAGTTGTGAAGGCGCGGCCGAAAGGCTTTAAAATCAACCACGTCTCGCTGCGGGTACACTCGGTTAGAGAGCACCGCCACCACCTGATCACGCTTGGGATCAATCCACAGCGAGGTTCCGGTAAATCCTGTGTGACCAAAGGACGAGGGTGAGAAGTACCTGCCAGCTGAGGAACCTCCCTTAGAGGGAAGCATAAAGCCGAGCCCGAAATCACCCTCACCTGATCGGCGAATGAACTTTTGCAGCGTGCTCTTTTGCACCGGAGCTGCGGGCGATTTAAGGAAAAGTACGTCCCGCCACATCTTTGCGATTTTTTTTACCCCCGCCATGGAACCAAAAAGACCTGCGTGAGGGGCCACGCCTCCAAGAGCCCAGGTGTTGTCATCGTGCACCTCTGCCTGAAGAAGCTTTTTGCGCCACGGGCACCTCTCGGTCGGAGCATAGCGAGTGCGGGGCTCTTTTGGAGGGGCCGAAAGCGGATTGAAATGGATCTCTTCGGGCAGCCAGCCCTCCTCGGTCAAGGACCTGGCAATACTAAGGAGGGGCTGAGAGTAAAACTCCTCAAGCACCCAGCCGAGCACAACAAAGTTGATGTCCGAGTAAAGGCTTGCACCGGGCCGCTGAGGCATTTGAGATAAAACCTCACGTTTCACCTGCGCCCAGCGCCAGGGAACGGGAGCCTTTAGGTCCACCAATTTATAAAACGGCGCCCAGCCTTTAAGACCTGAGGTATGGTTTAAAAAATGACGGATGGGCAGACCCTTATCCACCGGCAAAAAATCACTAAGGCTGCTTGTGAGGCGAAAATTATGCTCCTGCACAGCCCTCATCAGAGCATTGGTCGTAAAAAAGATCTTTGTTAAGGAAGCCAGATCATAAATGGGCCATGTCTTCCCCCAGGACAGCTCGCTCGCAGTGCGCCCCCCTTGCTGAACCCATACGCGAAAGCCGTGAGGCTTAGCTGCGGGATAATTCTTCATAAAGGTCGTGAGCACCTTAGCGTTCATGACGCTCCACCGAGTAAGAGAGCGACCATAAATTCTTCTGCGGACTAAGCACGGCCCGTGATCCCACCACAAGGGGCGCCTGCCTTAAGCCGTGCCCCACCGGAAGGTGGGTGAAAACTGGGAACTGTTGCTCCTTGGCCCAAGCCCTAAAAGCCCTTATTCCGAGGGTGCGGCCGCTTTTTTCAGCACCGCCTAGGATATCTCCTGCAATCACAGCCTTAACGCCTTTAAAAAAGCCCGAAAGAGTGAGCTGAGTCAAAGCCCGGTCCACTCGGTAACCCCGCTCACCCACTTCCTCAAAGAACACCACTCGCCCTTTTCCTATACACTGAAAAGGTGTGCCCATAGAGGACTGAATCACCGTGAGATTTCCACCCATTAGAGTACCGCTGACTCTTGAGCTCTTCTCAGCCTTTACATTGGCGGGGCGCAGGCCTTTAATTTCCATCTGGCCTAACCGCCCTTGAAGGAGAGCTTTAAGGCTTCGAAGATCAACGGCTCGAATTTTCTGTGTGCTCAGGGTTTCAAAGAGCGGTGCATGCACACCCTGCCAGCCCCAATGATCTAGAAAAAAATGATGAAGGCTTGTCACATCGCTGTAACCTAAGATCCACTTGCTCTTTACACCCCTGGGAGGCTTTTTCGGAAGGTGGGGTAAAAGCTGCAAGGAACCATAGCCGCCGCGCACGGCCCAAAGCGCGGCAGAGTCTTTAGCTTTAAGCGCTGTGAGCAGGTGATCCCGCCGGGTGCTTAAGGGCGAGGCACAAAGAAGATCCCGTCCCAGTAGGCCCTTAGGCACACGCGGAATAAATCCCCAGCTCTCAATCAGCTCGCAGGAAGCTTTAAGAGCCACCGGGTCAAAAACAAACCCGGGGGCGAAAAGGTCAATGATGGAACCAGGAGCAAGATGTCGTTTCTCAATGGTCATAGCTAGAAGTCTAGCCTCCAACACTTCCAGGCTGCAATGAGTTTTGACCGACTTTGGTCCTCCCACCAAGCACAATCATGGTCCAATAACGAGTTGGATAAGGGGTAGATGCTTGGGGACCCCTAACTATGTGACGATAGGAAACTCAATGGAGGGTTTTAGATGCCTAAGAGCTTGATATTCTTCGCAACTGCCGTCTTATTTTTTACTGGGTGCGCTCCCTACGAGGTGCTTTGGCAAAGTGAAAACATCCACGTTGAGCTTTCCAACGATCCCAGCGTGCGAAAAGTGGTTCACAACGACCAAACGCTCTACTACAAAGTTGATGGGGGCTATGCCTACCTTGATGAACACGTCATTTTAGGACCAGTTGACGAAAACGGGGTCCTCCTAGAGTACCTTGAACCCTTAGGAAATTCCCGTAGCCAATGCATTTTCTGGATCTTCTGCAAAGACTTCCGCTGGAGTGAGGGAGTTGTCCCCTACACGCTCAACTCTGACCTTTCAGCTTGGCAGGTGCAGCAGGTGCTGCGTGCTATCGATAGCATTCACGCCACAACAAGAATTCGGCTTGTGCCCAGGGAGGAGGGGCACCGCGATTACATTGAGTTTCAAGCTGGAAAGAGCCAAAACTCCTGCTCTTCTTATTTGGGCCGCAAAGGTGGGAGGCAAACCATTCAGCTCGGAAAAAACAGCTGTTACGCTTCTGCGGTTGAACATGAGATCGGCCATGCGCTGGGACTTATTCACGAGCACCAGCGCTGTGATCGCAACAAGCATGTGCGCATCCATTGGGGCCAGATGAATCCAAGCTACATCTTCAATTTCATCAACCTCTGTTTTATGGGAGAGGACCAAGGCGAGTACGACATCACCTCCAACATGCACTACGGCCCTTACGCCTTTAGCCGGAAAGGTCAGCCCACGATTAGCCTAGTCGCGGGCGGCCTTCCTACACCGAGCCCTTATTTCAGTTCAGGGGACCTAGCTGCCATTGAAAGCCTCTACGCCCTAGAAATTGAAAAGCGCTAAATTTCTGTCGGGTAATCACCACTGAAGCAGGCATCACACAGCCCCTGACTCTGACAGGTTTGGGGTTGATCGCTGTCTCCATTCATAGCCCAGGCTAGACCCTCGTGGCTTAAGTAAGAGAGTGTATCAGCGCCGACAAATTGGCGGATCTCCTCAATGCTGTGATGAGCGGCAATGAGCTGATCTTTAGAGGGCGTATCCACGCCGTAGTAGCAAGGCCCGGTGGTGGGCGGAGCTGAGATTCGCAGATGCACTTCTAAGGCGCCAAACTGCCGGATGAGGCTAACGATTTTTTTGCTCGTGGTGCCGCGAACTAGAGAGTCATCCACCACCACCACTCGCTTTCCTTTGAGGACTGCAGCCTGGGGATTGAGCTTCACTTTGACGCCAAAATTTCGGATGGACTGGCGCGGCTCAATAAAGGTGCGGCCCACGTAATGATTGCGAATGATGCCCAGCTCAAACGGAAGGCCGCTCTCTTCGGCAAACCCTAAGGCTGCAGGAAGTCCGCTATCTGGCACCGGCATTACAAGGTCAGCTTCTACGGCGGCCTCTCTTGCGAGCCTGCGCCCCATGCGCTTTCTGGATTCGTAAACGGATCGACCGAAAACGATAGAGTCCGGCCTTGCAAAGTAGACGTGTTCAAAAACGCACTGGCGGGGCGCAAAGGCTTTGAGGTTGTATCTGGAAGAGCTCACACCGTTAGCATCCAAGGTGATCATCTCCCCAGGCTCGATCTCCCTTAGAAATTTGGCGCCGATCAAATCAAAGGCGCAGCTTTCAGAGCTAACGACGTAACCCTTCTGGCCGGTGGCTGGATCATGAATCTCGCCGAGCACTAAGGGGCGAAACCCCCTGGGGTCTCTTGCTGCAATCATCCTGTCATGGGACATAAGCACCACACTGAAGGCCCCATCCAGAGTTCGAAGACTCTGGGTCATGCAGTGATTTAGATCCGAGCTTTCCTCTCTTGCAATCAAGTGCAGGAGCACTTCGGTGTCAGAGGTCCCCTGAAAGATAGAGCCTGTGCGCTTGAGCTCATTTTTTATGGCCATACCGTTAACGATGTTGCCGTTGTGAGCTAGAGCCACTGGGCCCGAAAAAAGTCTTGCGGTCAGAGGCTGGGCGTTGGTCAAAAGATTTTCGCCCGTGGTCGAATAGCGAACATGCCCCACTGCTGCGGAGCCTTTTAGCCGATCTAGGTCCGTCTCGCTGAACACATCAGCCACCAGTCCTAGCCCCTTATGCTCTAGATGCTCACCACTCGCATCTAAGGAGATGATTCCGGCGGACTCCTGGCCTCGGTGCTGAAGAGCATAAAGCCCCAGATAGGTCATCCGGCTCGCTTCGCTGTGACCCCAAATACCAAAAACGCCGCACTCTTCACGCCAAGCCATCAAGCACCTTTTTCCAGGAATGGGACCGAACCTCAGCTGCTTGGTCAGTTGAGAGATTTTCCGATGCCTTTGTAAGAGCTCCGCCCTGCGTTGGACCCAGCTTCTCAACCTTTACTGATTCTGTGAAGCCTTCAAGGGGCGATTTTAAAACGACAACGGCGCTATAAAAACCGCGCGGCTTTTCCAGCTCCTCATGGGTGAGCTTCACACCCACTCCGTAGCGAGTGCTCATCTGAACCAAGGTTTTTAAAACCCCGCCTTCGCCCACGGCCCTAAAAACTGAGGTCACCCCATCTCTTGCGCCCTTTTGCAAAACCGCAAAGTTTTTCTGAAGGTCTAAGGAGACCTCCTTTAGGCTCTCGGGAGTAACTGACTTATCTGGTG
This sequence comes from uncultured Pseudobdellovibrionaceae bacterium, assembly GCA_964424215.1. Lineage (GTDB taxonomy): Bacteria > Bdellovibrionota > Bdellovibrionia > Bdellovibrionales > JAGQZY01 > CAYRIE01. The sequence continues at coordinate 2,272 of CAYRIE010000004.1, read as the reverse complement.
TGAGGGAGGGCGTAAGATCGATCAAATAGACCTCCTTACCTTCCTCAAAGAAGCTCTCTTCAGGAAGATCCAGCTTCGGATTAAGCCCCACAAGCCCTGTCGACGGAGTCGGTAAAACGTTTTGACCGGTGGTTTCATTATAAAAGCTCACGTTGCCACTGATGATGGGAGCCTTAAGAGTCCTGCAGGCCAGGTTCATCCCTTCAAGAGATTGAACAAACTGCCCCATGATCGCTGGCTTTTCGGGGTTACCGAAGTTGAGGCAATCGGTTACGGCCAAGGGTTCAAACCCTAAACCGCTGAGCTGAAACGAGGGCCACATGATCGCATCCCAGCCGCCAATCCAGGCGCTGGTCTCTAGAACAGAGATCCTTCCGCCTAAAGCCAGCCCCAGGGCGCGCCCCGAATCCCGCAGCCTTAGGGCGCCCACGGCGTAGGAGCAGTCGCGCAGGGTGGCAGCTCCCACCCGCTGATCGTATTGCCCGTAAATCCAAGGTGCTACCGCATGGCTCGGAGCCTCAAGACTTTTTAAAGCTTCCTCTAAAGTTAAAGCACTACTTGCAGCGGGCAACCGAAACTCGGTGGCCTTTTCAGCGGGTCGGTCGTACTGCGGAGCGTGCTCTACGATCAGATCAGGATCGATGCTGGTCAAAAGCTCACCCCGGTAAGAGAGGCGAATAACGCGATCCGGGATCACCTCACCAATCACTGCGGCCTCAAGGTCCCAGCGGTCAAAGACCTCTTTAAAGTCTTGCCATTTTGCCGGATCCACCACAAAGAGCATGCGCTCCTGGCTTTCAGAGAGCAAAAGCTCCTCAGCACCCATGGTTAAATCCCTTACGGGCACCTTGCTTAAATCCAGATCCAGACCCACTTGACCTTTAGAGGCCATTTCAAAACTCGAACTGGTCAGTCCAGCTGCACCCATGTCTTGTACGGCCACCACAAGGCCCTTTTGAATCACCTCAAGGCTAGCTTCAATCAGAAGTTTTTCGTAAAACGGATCACCGATCTGCACCGTGGGGCGCTTAGCCTCACTGCCCTCATCAAAGGCCTCACTGGCCATAGAGGCACCGTGAACTCCATCCCGTCCGGTCTTAGCACCTGCGTACACCACAAGGTTTCCTGGCCCGCGGGCCTTTGAGGTCACAAGCTTTTCCTCGGAACCTAGGTAGCCCACCGCTAAGGCGTTGACCAAAATGTTGCCGTTGTAAGCCGGGTGAAACTGCGTCCTTCCCGTTAGCATGGGAACACCCACGCAGTTGCCGTAGCCTGCAATCCCTCGAACCACACCGTCCACCAGGGTGGTCATGCGAGGCGCTTCGGGCTCACCGAAACACAAGTAGTTTGCTAAAGCCACAGGCCTCGCGCCCATGGTGAAAATGTCTCTGAGGATTCCGCCCACGCCGGTGGCAGCACCCTGATAGGGCTCAATAAAGCTGGGGTGATTGTGACTTTCCATCTTAAAGGCTACCTGCTCGCCCTCACCCAGATCCACCACTCCAGCATTTTCGCCAAAGCTTTCCACCACGCGCTCGGACTCAGAGAAAAGATTTTTTAAGTGAATCTTGGAGCTTTTGTAGGAGCAGTGCTCTGACCACAGCGCTGAAAAAAGAGCCCATTCCACACCCTCTAAAGGCCGACCCAAAAGTCCACAAGCTCGTTCGTACTCTTGTAGCGAGAGTCTGTACTTAGCCAGTTGATCATTTAAGGACACTGAGAACTCCTTCAAAAAATGACAAGCCGTTCGTTCCACCCAAGTAGTCTGCCATGGCTCTTTCCGGGTGGGGCATCAGTCCTGCGACGTTGCGCTCTCCGCTGAGAACACCTGCGATGCTGGCGACCGCTCCGTTCACAGGCTCGCTATAGGTGAGCCAAATCTGATCTTTTTCGCGAAGTTGATCCAGCTCCGCTCCAGGCACAAAGTAGCGGCCCTCTGCGTGAGCTATGGGCAGCTTCATCCCTTTCTCTGAGGGAGTATAACCCCAAAGAGAGCCGCGCAGCTCCCACTTAAGGTCCACCCATCTGTCTATAAACCTTCGGCCTTCATTTAAGAGGAGCGCTCCCGGAAGAAGCTGAGCCTCACAAAGAATCTGAAAGCCGTTACAGATGCCAAGTATGGGTCGTCCCAAACTTGCAGCCTCCTTTAAGGAAGCCAGGGCCGTAGAATGCGCAGCAAGGGCCCCCGCTCTTAAGTAGTCGCCATAACTGAATCCGCCTGGAACCACAAAAAAGTCAAAGTCCCTAGCCTCAAAGCGATCTTTATGCCAGC
>CAYRIE010000003.1:0-20989 GCA_964424215.1 uncultured Pseudobdellovibrionaceae bacterium | reverse complement strand
CGCAAGCTCAGAGTCCCACTCGGCCACACCGTCTTTAACTCCAAGTGCGTGCCAACAGCCCTTTAGGTCAAAACCCTGCCACTTTGGCAGCGGACCCGCCTGATCCACACAAAGTCCGGTGGTCTCTTCTGTGCACCCTAGAACCTCTTTTTCATCACTGAAGTATAGACCGCGGTCTGTTTTAATAATCCAAACAAGCTCTCTTTCAGCTAGCCAGCTTTTAAGCTTTTTGCTGCTTACAAGCTTTTCGATCACCGCAGGACGAGAGCTCTCGGTAGCCTCTTCAACAGGGGCACTGATTTCACGTGTGGGGTCAAACTGACCTACCCTTGCTTGCTCTTCTTCGCCTAGGAGTTTAGCGATGAAAGTTTTAAAGCCAAGCTCCTCAAGCACCTCTCTGAGCTGCTCCCCGGGAAGGCTTTTAAGGCGCAAATCATCTAAGGTGCACTCAACTGGAACGTCCTTGCGGATTGTGACTAGGGTCTTAGATAAAAAGGCGTCCTCTTTGCTCTCGATGAGTTTTTTTTGCGCTGAGGGCGGTTTAACCTGATCAAGATTTTCGTAGATTTCCTCAAGAGTTGCATACTCAGCTAAAAGTTTTTGAGCGCCCTTGGGACCAATACCCCTTACGCCTGGGATGTTGTCTGAGGAATCACCGGTGATCGCTAGAAAATCAATCATCTGAGTGGGCGGCACTCCCCACTTTTCCTTTACACCTTCAGGATCAAAAGTCTTATCGCGCATGGGGTCCCACATGGTGACCTTTGAGCTCACCAGTTGACCAAAATCCTTATCTCCGCTCACGATGACCACTTCTAGGCCCTCTTGAACTCCCTTTTCAGCCAGCGTGCCGATCACATCATCGGCCTCAAATCCCTCGGTGCTGAAAAATGGAAGCCCCAGAGCTTCAGTGATCTTGTAGATGTAAGGAATCTGAACTTGAAGGTCCTCAGGCATCTCAGTGCGATTGGCCTTATAGCGCTCATCGAGCTCGTGGCGAAAGGAGGGTTCGGGGCGGTCAAAGCAAAAGGCCAGATAGTCAGGCTCTAGGTCTTTAAGGAGCTTTACCGTCATCGATAAGAAGCCATAAATGGCGTTAGTGGGAACTCCCTTCGGACTGGTGAGGGGGCGAATAGCGTAATAAGCTCTAAAGAACATCGAGCTGACATCGACAAGGTACATTTTTTTCACAGCCAAGGAGTTATCTAATTCAGAGAAGAATGTCCACCCGAGTCTTTATTTGCTCTGGGGAAAGGACGTGTCGGAGAAAACAAAGATAAGATCGCCCTCGGCCACAAGGTCCAGCTGGTCAACAGCCAGCCGCTCAATAAAGTCCACGCTCTGGGACTGCAGGATTTTTTCCTCCAGCTGCTCAGATTTATGGCGGTAACTGTCGATGCTTTCTTCAAGATAGCGGCTTTGAGTGGAAAGACTCCAAAGCTGATAAAGGCTACCATCAAAGATAAAGGTAGCCGCCATGAGAACAAAACAGGCCATAAGGACCTTGCGCGGACTCTCTAGAAACTTTTCGACGGCACTAAAAGGCTTCATACACTCTTAGAATGAAGCCAATAGCTCAACAAAACCAGTCCAGAGAGGCGTTTTTTTAATAAAGCAGGGAGCCCCAGTAGGTGGCCTGCTCGCCAAGGCTCTCCTCGATTCGGAGGAGCTGGTTGTACTTGGCCGTACGCTCACCCCGGCAAAGCGAACCTGTTTTGATATACTCACAGCTCAGGCCCACAGCCAAATCGGCGATGGTCACATCCTCTGTCTCACCGCTTCTATGGGACATAACGGTCTTCATCTGATGAGTCCTGGCCAGCTCCACCGCGTGAATGGTCTCAGTGAGGGTGCCGATCTGATTGACCTTCACCAAAAGCGCATTGGCCGCGCCCTTTTCAAGACCTTCCGCCACACGCTCGGGGTTCGTAACAAATAAGTCATCGCCCACCACATTGAGCTTGCTACCGAGAGTCTGTGTGATCTGAGTCCAAGCACTCCAGTCATCTTCAGCGAAGGCATCTTCGATGCTTACAAGAGGGTAGCCCGACTGCCAGCTGCTGTAGACATCAAGGAGCTCAGCAGAGCTTAGCTTTTTGCCTTCCCAAAGGTACTGGTCATCCTTGTAAAGCTCTGTGGCGGCCACATCTAGGGCGAGGAAGATATCCTCTCCTGGCCGGTAACCGGCCTTTTCAATGGCGGACATCAACAGATCTAGCGCCTGCTGGTTGGACTTAAGCCTGGGAGAAAATCCGCCTTCGTCCCCGACAGCTGTCGAAAGTCCCTTTTCAGATAAGATCTTTTTGAGAACTTCAAAAATTTCACAACCTGCGCGCAGAGACTCGCGGTAAGAGCCGTCCACGTTGGGTACAATCATAAACTCTTGTACATCTAGGCCGTTGTCAGCGTGGGCCCCGCCGTTAAGAACGTTCATCAAAGGCACGGGAAGCCGGAAGCCTTTAACTCCGCCCACGTAACGGTAAAGGGGCATATTGAGCTCTTCAGCAGCTGCTTTGCAGACAGCTAAGGAAACGCCCAGGAGCGCATTTGCGCCGAGGTTGGTTTTGTTGGGGCTGCCATCCAGAGTGATAAGCAGATCATCGATTTCCGTCTGATCGAGGCAGTCTTCGCCCACAAGTTCAGGTGCGATTTTTTCAGCCACGTTTTCAGCAGCTTTGAGAACGCCTTTGCCAAAAAAGCGCGTGTTGTCTTCGTCTCTCAACTCATGAGCTTCGTGCTTTCCTGTGGATGCGCCTGAGGGCACGGCAGCTCGGCCAATGTGACCTGCACTGGTTAAAACCTCCACTTCAAGTGTGGGTCGCCCGCGACTATCTAGAATTTCACGGCCATGAACAGCAAGGATTTCAGACATGATTCACCTCTTTTAGGAATTCAGGGGCAAAGTTAGATTGGGGCCAGCGGAGTCGCGGTTTTTTGAGCTTGCGCCCTTGGGCTTGGGGCTCGGGGCTGGCTCGGTGGAGCGCGCGTGAAGAGACTGCAAAAATCCCGAAGCTTTATGAATGAGGTGAGGGCTGTCCATCACCACCTTCTCCCAGTCCACCCGGCGCATGGCCTCACGGACCTGGCCATCCATCCGCCCCTGCTTCACCAGAAGTGTGATCAACTGAGAGGCGCGCAGCCAGTAATCTCTCAAGGTGTAAAGATCTTGCAGCGAAGCTGCCAAGGCATCTTGAGGAACTTCGGGGGCATGCTCGGAAAAGGAGCCGCGAAGCTTTTCGATCTCAAGCTCCTTTTCAACCAGCTCTTTTTGAGCTTTTTCAAGTTTGCGCTGCTGCTCCTCTAGGTCAGAGAGCATTCGGCGAACCATTTCTGGCTCTAACTGACGGTTAAGTGAATCGCCCTCATCGAGCATGGTGGGCTGACTCAAGCTCCACTGCGCGCGCAGGGTGTGGCCTTCCCAAGAAACTTTGAAGTGAGGCTGATGGACATAGGTCGGAAGAGACTCCATAGCAGCGCATAAGTATTCGGTGAAAAACGGGTACTCACCGCGGCTTAAGGGAACATCAAACTGCACGCCCTCGTCAAAGCGCTTGAGCGCAGCAACGGGCGGAGGCGGGGATATAAAGTAGGCTAAGAATCTGTCGGGCTGAGTGAAAATATCCTTGGGGGATTGCACCATGCGAAGAACGCTGTCCAGAACTCCCCAAGCAAATAGCTCGCGGCTCTGGTGGCCGGCTTCCGTGAGAAGACTTCCCTCTACGACGTCGTTGAACTGGACGTCCAAAGCCTGCAGAAACCCTTCCATCGCCTGCGCATCACACCAGGCGCTAGAATCGCGCAACAGTTCGGCCGGCAAATCGAAAGACTCAAAAAGAGCCTCCAGATCACTGCCGCGTCGTTCCAAAAAGGTGATAAGTGCGTTGGAAACCTTACAACTAATGAGCACGGGTCGTGTGTATCTCTTCGAGGGGGTAATGACAAGAAATGTAAGTGCTCAGGAGATTTTCTTCGAGAAAAACTTAGCCCTAGGAAACGGGATACGATGGTCCTCGATTTCGTCCATAAAGGAAGGCAGCTCGCCGGTGGGTTCCATATCCCCTACCATCTTTCCATCCTGACCCCGCACAAGGTGCTTAATTTCAAACAGGGGCACCACTTGGTAGTTCATTTCCCTGTCCAAACCTCGCACTTCGGCAATAGATACGACGCGTCTAGCTCCGCCGGGGAGACGAGAAATCTGGACCACCATGTCAATAGCGGAGGAAATGGAGTGCTGCAGGGCCTTTTCGCTGATTTTGGCATCAGCTCCCAAGGCGAGCGCCTCAAGGCGAACGAGCGAATCGCTTGGGCTGTTGGCGTGAATCGTACCAAGGCAGCCTTTGTGGCCGGTGTTCATGGCTTGGATCAGCTCCATAGCCTCCCCACCGCGCACCTCTCCAACAATGATTCTGTCGGGACGGAGCCTGAGGCTGCTTTTTAGTAGATCCTGCATGCTAACTTCGCCACTGCCGGCTTCATCGGGCATGCGAGTTTCAAAAAACACCACGTGATCGTAATCGATGGTGAGCTCACTGGCGTCTTCAATAACGATGATGCGTTGGCCTTTTGGGATCCGGCTGCAGAGGAGGCCGAGCAGAGTGGTTTTTCCAGAACCTGTGCCACCGCTTACGAGGATGTTTTTTCCAAGGAACATGCAGACTTCAAGAAAGTTGGCGGCATCTTGAGTGATCGCGCCCCACCGGATGTAATCTTTAAAGGTTACCGATTGCTTCATGAATTTTCGGATGCTGAGCGTGGTTCCGTTGCGGGCGCAGGGAGGAATCACCACGTGGACTCTGGATCCGTCCGGAAGCCGGGCATCCAGGCGCGGCTCATCTTGGGTGATTCTGCGCTGAACGCTCTGTGCGATGCTGTTGACGGCGGCCATCAGGTCATCTTCGGAGTTAAACTTTAAGTCGGTGCGGTAAAGCCTGCCGGCTTTCTCAACAAAGATCTCGTCTGGACCATTAACGAGGATCTCACTGACCTCTTCATCCACAAGCAGCGGATAGATAGGACCAAGAAAGTTTTTTATGGCCTCATAAAAAACCGACCCACTTCCAGCCGTCATAATCTCATTTCCTTCCAGCGGAGGTCGGCACCCTCAGCGGCACATTCCCCAGGGACGGAGCTTCCAGCTCTCCTGCCTCAGGCCCCAACTCCTCTCCCCCTTTTGGGGACGGAGCTGCCTGCGGCGACTCATACACCACTATCTCGCCCCGAATCCCTGACTCAGGTGAAAGAAAGTGAAACAATCCTTCTTGGTCCGCCTGAATGTGAAAAGTGCTGGGGCTGGCGAAGAAAGTGCCTTCGTAGATAGATAGGGACGGAACTACAAAGCTTGAATTTCTGTGAGAAGAGCTGACGTTGACCACAGTCACGGCGTAAGACTCCCCTCTTCTAAGGTGAAGTTTTTTGGGAGCAAAACCCTTGTCCGACATGATCAGCGAAATTTCCTGGGTCGGCATCAGCTCAGGCAGTGCATTTTTGAGCACGCCGCTCCCCACATCACCAGCTTTCCGCGGGGACGGAGCTCGAAGCTCATTCGGATATCTAGCCCACTCTGGTGAAGCTTCTGGGGACGGAGCTTGGTGCCCGGTGGAGTTATCTAGCTCCAGCACAAATGGCCGAGATGTATTTCCCCTCATATCCGTAGCTTTTCGATCGAAACGCACTTTCCAGTCAGCCTGGGCAGGCCAACAAAGTACCATAACCATTAAAGCCGCCAGGCTATTGAAGATGCGGGCGCGAGTGAAAATCAGCATACTCACGAGCTACCTCCATAGCTAAAAAGCTTAAGGTTTTTGAATCGAGTTTCTCTAGTTCGGAAAGAAGAATCGTAAAATCGGTTTGATGGGTATTAGCGACCTGAACCGCATGAGCTAATCTCTGCCCGTAATCGACCTGCATAGAACGCTCTTGCGCCCAGTTCATTTTCAGAACTGGGTCGATAATGCCTAGCTGATGAAGAGCATCAAACAGCTTTTGCAAGTCTCCTTGTAGGTGCATATTGCCTCCCTAGAGTCTTAATTCTCATCGGAAGAACAACGAACACTTTTGAGACTATGTATTTTTACTAGTCCTAAGATCAGCTCGTCAAAAATTCAGCTGCTAGAGTACCCGCGAGGCCTACCCCGATTCTATGCACTGAAGCGTTTTTCTCTGGGAAAGAAGGTCCAGGACGACCTGGGAAGCTGATAATCTAAAGATAGGTGAGCCAATGAACGATGCAAAGATATCCACCCTCTCCACGGCCTTACCAAGATACTCCTGAAACAGGCTACGATAGCGATGTTGCCGCTGGCGCGCTGAGCTTCCAAGCTTGAGGTACCACTCAGGCACCGTAAGCATAGAACTGAACTCATCCTTGAGGCCAAAAGCGTAGAATCTGTAACTGGAGAATTTGTAGTGGCGCAGCTGGCGAGCCGTGCACTTGCCTGCCCGAATGGGATTGGCCTCGATATAGAAGTGCACTCTCATCAAGTGTTCTATATTTTCAACCACTGAGGTCTTCGGCCGCCCTTCAGCCACTTTCCCAGATCTCTTAACTAGTCTGTTGTACTTAGATCCAAAGAGGGCATGAGCCTGCCTGAGAAATCCTGAAAGCCTGGGCGATCCATCTAAGTAGTTCATCAGACTATGAAAATGATTATCCATGACGGCGTAAGCAAAGATTTGGAGGGTGCCATCGCTGTTGTGCGACCTAAAGGCTCTTAATATGCAGTGAAGATACAGGGATTTCATGGCGGACTTGAGTAGATAAAACTCTTTGTTATGGCAGCGCCAGAACTGGTGCACGAAGCCCTGGGTAGAAAATAGCTGTAGGGACCTTGGAATTCTCATCGAGGTTCAAGGAGTGCCAAACAGGTGCCACGTTGAATCCGGCTAGGTTCCAGGCTGAGTTTAAATGGTACGAGAAGCGGACTTGGAGTTCGACAAGGGTGAGCTCCGTCCCCTAGGCGCCCCGGGAATGAGCATAGTTCCTAGGGGCGAGGGTATTTAGAGAACGTTGGCGGCGAGTTCAGCTAGCTCTGAGCGCTCCCCCTTCGTGAGAGTGATGTGAGCTGACAGCGAGTAACCCTTGAATTTTTCAACAGAATAAGTGAGTCCGCTGTTAGCGCTGTCCACGTAAGGGTTATCAATCTGGTAATTGTCCCCTGTAAGAACGACCTTCGTCCCCTGGCCAGCTCGGGTGACGATGGTTTTGATTTCGTGCGGAGTGAGGTTTTGAGCCTCATCAACGATGAGGTACTGATTGGGTATGCTCCGTCCCCGGATGTAGGTGAGGGGCTCGATATTGAGCATGCCTTGGTTCATCAACTCCTGGGCACGACCCGCAGCTTTCTTGTCTGCACCCATTAGGAACTCCACATTGTCGAAGATGGGTTGCATCCATGGGTTGAGCTTTTGCTCTACATCGCCGGGAAGGTAACCAATGTCTCGTCCCATGGGGAAAATGGGGCGCGAGACCAAAAGGCGCTGAAAGCGGCCTTCATCAAGTGTTTTATAAAGTCCTGCCGCGAGAGCCAAAAGAGTCTTCCCCGTCCCCGCTTTTCCAACCAATGAGACAAACAAGACGCGGTCATTGAGAAGTCCATCTAAGGCAAAAGACTGCTCCACGTTACGGGGATGCACTCCCCACACGCCTTCAGGAGCCGACAACAACGGCACAATGGCCTTTTGGTCTTTATCGTATCTTCCAACCGCGCTGTGATTTGGGTTGGTGCTATCTTTCATCAGCACATACTGATTTCCAAGCAAGCGAAACTCACCCTCGCCTAGAACCAGCTTTTTCTCGGCATAAAACTCATTGATCCTCTCCGGGGAGAGCTCAATATCTTTTTTGCCAGTGTACATTTCCTCAAAGGTCGTATCTTCAGGCTCATAATCGTTAGCTACGAGGCCGTAAACATCGGCCTTAATTCGAAGATTGATATCTTTGGTGATCAGCTCCACCTCAGCGGGGTGGTACTCCTGCTTTAAGGACATCGCTGTCATTAAAATGCGGTTGTCCGCCTTAGCCTCGTCGAGCTCCTTAGACACACCTTCCACATGGCGGTCGCTGTGGACCCACAGCCGGCTACCCGTTTCCTCAAGCTCAACGCCTTTAGAGAGCGCGCCCTTTTCCCGCAACACGTCGATAAATCTGCTGAAGTGCCTGGCGTTTCGCCCGTTCTCGCCCAAGTCCCGCTTAAACTTGTCAATTTCTTCGATGACAGAAATTGGAACATGGATTTCTGCATTGCGGAATTTGCTAACCGCTAGTGCGTCGAACAAGATCACATTGGTATCGATTACAACTACTCTGTCTCGTTTAGCCAATGGTACGCCCTCCTTGAAAAGCGGACATTCAAACTCCATTGCAATACAACTTCGGGCGCCTGTATAGAAGTTTTGTCAGCTAGAGGGCGGAAACCTTCTGTTTGGATTCATATAGCTGCCAAATCAATCCGATGCCCAGGCTATGATTCTCAGATGCCCGAAAAAGCGGGCTCACACGGTTGGCAGCTCCACTGTAGTTCATATAGCGGTAGGCCACGTAGAAACCATTGTCGTAAAAGGGAAAAGATTGCCCCACGGTGAGTGTCCAGCCCACATAGCCTGGACGCGCATCGTATCTGGGGCGATCCACTGTGGAATAGCCAGGATCCACTTGGTAAAAATACTGACTCAAGCGTTCGCTGGCATAAAAAAGTGTTCCTTCCAGAAGAAAGTTTGCGCCAGGATAGGGAAAACCCTTTTTTTGCATCACCACATGCGGAGTGATGTTGTACCCCCGGTCCACCGTTTTGCTAAAATTCGTGGAAAATGAAGCTCTCACCGGCAGGCGAAGCTCGATGCGGTACTCCTGGGAGTTAAGCAGGTGGAACTTTAGCTGAGGGCCAATTTCGAACAGCCAATCCAGATCGTCCATGCCGGTGCGCGCTCGGTTGTCTTCGGAACTTGCCGGAAAGGAGCCCCCAAAGCTCAAGTCCATCTCATAGCGCAAGCCCTTCAATATCGAGGTTCTCACCCCTCCATCTTTATCTGCACGCAGCACTCTCCCGCGGTAAATACCGTAGGGCAGAACCATACTGCGAACTTTTCCTTGATCGCTTCCCGGATAGTCCGGCAAAAAACCAAGAGCTCCACCCACTCCCAGTTCGTACAGAGGTTCTAAATTTTGGTGGGAGGCCGGAGTTTCCTCGCCCAAAGCTTCTGATTCGAGCTGGGATAGCGCAGGCTGAGCAACGAAGGTCCCCAGCCAAATTAAACAAAATAGCGTTCGAGGAACCTTCTTTCGCATCCACCCCATCCTTAGACCAAAACTTTCACAGGGTGTGAGCACTTCTGCATTTAAAGATCCCTTCGTGTTAATCTCTCAGTCTCCCATAATTTCCAATTTGTAGTTCAGGAGCAAGGAACTTTTATGTCGCTAACAACGCTGCCGAGAGTCGCCACCAATGTCTACCTAGATTGCCTGCCTAGTTGCGATCGCGAGGGAAGCTACCATAAAATTCTTGCCCACACATCATCCACTTCAGCTAAAACTCAGTGTGAAATTTGTGGAAAAAAACGGACACTGAAGCTTGATACTAAGCGGCCGGCAACAGCTGTCCGATCTTCAGCAAGAGCCAAAACTTCCGCAACGGCTGGCCAGAAGCAGTTTCAAGCTCTGGTGGATCAGTTTGGGCCTGAGGCTGCCACCTACAGCATCAAAGGCAGCTTTTCCAAAGATACGCTAATTGAGCATCCGAAATTCGGACGCGGAGTTGTGACTTTAAGCTATGAGAATAAACTGCAGGTGCTGTTCCGCGACGGGGTTCGCGAACTAGTCCATAACAGGAAATAAAATCCTTTTGCTCTTCATGTAGGGACGGAGCTGCTCTACTCCTTCTTGATACTCCTGGCGCCAATCCTTGAGAGAAACCCTCACCGGCTCTTGCCGCCACAGCACCCATTCCCCTGCCACCATCAAATGCTGAAGCTGCCGGCTCCCCAGGCTCAAGACAAAATGTGCTCTCAGGTCGTGCACCGGCGCAAGATCCCAGCTGAGAGGCGTAAATCCAAGGTCTGCTTCATATCCTAGCTCCAGCCGGCCAATTTTTTGCCCTGACCACTCGGCGGGATGGTCCCAAACGGCCTTTAGAGTTTCTTCAGCAGAAATGGGCGCAGCGTGAGCCTGTCGCCTCATCAGGTGGTAGGTCCGAAGCTCGGTCCATTGGTCCATGGAATCATGGGAGGCAGCACAGTCTGTGCCCAAGATGGCTTTGAGGCCTGCACCTTCTAGTGCCTTCAGATCAACCAGCTCTTCATAAAAAATTTGGGAGGACGGGCACACCCCGGCAAAAACACCGTGCTCGGCCAGGATATCCCAGTCGGAACCTTTAGCAGATAGCAGATGCACCGCTAGCGTCTCCGTCCCCAAAAAACCCAGATCCCGGGCACGTTCTACGGGCGTCATTTGCCATGACTTAAGAACGCGCTCTCGCTCGATTTGGGTCTGCGACAGGTGCATGTGCACAGGCAGGTTGTAAGCGTTTTTCAGCTGGCTGAGTTTTTTGGCCAGCTCATCTGAGACCGTATCCATAGCATGGGGCCCCAGTACAGGCTTAAGGCGTTCAGAAAAAGGCCAGCTCTCTACTAGCTTCTGAGCGGCATCGAACCGTTTCATCCCAGGCATAGCGCCGCCCAGATCGTTCACCGTTTCTGCCAGAAGACCCCTGACTCCCAAAGAGTCCATGGTCTTTCCCACGGATTCAGCGTGGTAGTAGTGGTCAAAAAAACAGGTAACCCCTGACCTCATTCCCATGATCACGCTGGGGTAGCTGAAAATCTCAACTAGCTCGGGGCTAAGCCTGCTTTCCAGAGGAAAAAAAACATCTTCCAACATATTCTCACTGACGTGAGCCATCTCTCGCATAAAGCTCATCGCCACATGGGTGTGTCCGTTGATCAGCCCAGGATGAACGACAAACCCACTTGCATCAACCCAGTGGGCCTGCGGATATTGAGCCTGAAGACCTTGGGGAAACCCCATGGCTACAATCTTCCCCTCGGATATCACCATGGCATCAATCGGGAGCCGTCCGCGAGCATCCAGAAAGTGGGCCCCGATAATCCCGAGTGCTGGCATCTTAGCCGGGGGAGTCTGTAGATTTTGCAGCTGATCGATCATGGCTTAAAGTTCCCCTTTTTACTCCCGAGAAGCAACTAGCATGGGTTTTCAATCCATGCTATAGCGGCGCGTAAACGCACGAAAGCTCAGGAGGGAGTACGGTGAATAAAATGGTCGTTGCCGCCTTCTATTATTTTTTTCCAATACCTGAAGATAGCCTGCCTGCACGCCAAAGTGATTTAGAGAGCTGGGCAGCTGAGTTTGGAATTCGGGGCCTAGTAATTCTTGCGACCGAAGGTTTGAACTGCACCCTCTCTGGCCCTGAAGATGGGCTTAAGATTTTTCACAAGCGAGTTCAGTCCTGGGTGAAAGAGGCCGGCTCTCTTGAGGGGGCGATTGAGCCTAAATTATCCCCGACTGAACGGCACACCTTCAGAAGATTTTTAGTTAAAATTCGGCCGGAGATCGTGACCACCTCCTCTCCAGAGCTATCGCCGCTTTCTGCTTCAAAGCGTCCCACACATTTGACCCCTGAACAGTGGCATAAACTTCTCACTTCAGAGGAAAAAGACTTTCTTCTAGTTGATACACGCAACTGGTATGAAACCGAAATCGGCACCTTTAAGGGCGCCGTGGATCCCAGAATTTCTGAGTTCACTGAGTTCACTGACTTTTTCCTGTCTCAGAATGTTCCCAAAGATAAACAGGTGCTGATTTTTTGCACAGGCGGCATTCGCTGCGAAAAAGGCATCTTGGAGCTGGAAAAAGCTGGCTACGACAATGTTTATCAGCTCGAAGGGGGCATTCTCAATTACCTAGAAAAGTACCCCGACGGCGCATTTGAAGGCGAGTGCTTTGTGTTTGATCAGCGGGTGGCGGTTCAGCCCACACTTGAGCCCAGCGAAACTTACCGGCTGTGCCCCCACTGCGGACAACCCGCAAAAGAGCCGGTGAGCTGTGTACGGTGCGATCACGCCACTAAGATCTGCACCCATTGTGCGGAAAAGAAAGCCGTTCAGTCTGAAACTTGCTCCAAGCATTGTGCCAACCAGTGGACAGCTCGCCCGGGACGCAAAGGTGCGCGCCAGGTTCCAACCTATCAGCGGCATCAAATTCAATCACTTAGCGAAAGTTAAAGACGGCCTCTAGGCCTAGGTGGTCACTTAGGTAGTGGTGATTTCCCTGCACCTCAGCTCCGCCCTCATAGGGAAGAGATACTCTGCAGCTTCGGCTGTTGGCCATCGGAAAGGGTTGAAGTCCGATGTTGCGAAAAACAATCGAATGACTGTGAAAAAAGTGACTCTTCTGCGCAGCGGTTGTTGGCCAACCCGCCCTATGACGCATCCGGCGCCACAGCGAAGCTGCTGTTGTGGGGTATTTGGCTAAAGAATTCACCTCAGGGTTCCAAGTGAGGAAATCCTCGCTGAGACTGTCCTCGGGAAAGGACCAGTGCCACCACGCCGGCAATCGGCCCACGAGCCAGTTCATATAGGAAGAGGTAATGTCTAGCGCCTCTTCCCCCTCTTCTAGGTTGAGTTGTACGGAGGGCCCAAAATTAAGGTCGCCTGCCAAGATAGCTTTGCCCTGCACCGGAGTTGCTTCAAGTGTTCTAAGAATTTGGTTCAGCTGAGAGGCATGCAGCTCGTCCACTCGGTCGGCATTGCTGGCCGTGGTCTGAGTGTTGAAGATATCCAGAACATTGTTATCCACCAGGATCTGAACCCGGAGCATGCCGCGCCGGTATCCGTCCCGGTCTCGGTCAAAAGGAATGAACTCAGAGGCCAGAACATCTTCGTTGGTCACTACCACCAAGCCGTGAGAGCTCACCTCACTGAGCTCGCTTGGAACCACCGTCCAGCCTCTTTCGGCTGCCGTTCGCTGAAGATCATTGAAGAGCTTCTTATTGTCAGCTTCTTGAAGCAGCATGGCAAAGGGCAGCTGGGGATAAAGCAGCGCCCAGCCTGCCAGTGCTGCGGGGAGCTCGCGAACCCTTTCACCCGAACAAGGTACGAAATTGACCATTCCCGTGTGCGAGAGTCCGACATTGTAGGATAGCGCCCGGAGCGTTCCCTCAATTTCCAAATCTCCCAGGGCGTCCATGAGATTGGCACTCGGGCGGTCGACGCGGCCACAGCCCATCAGAAGCAGGATGCAGGCGACTAAGTGTAAGTAGGTCTTATTACTCAGATTCACAGCCCCATTTGCTCCTAAGCCCAAAATTAGGTCAAGATGATTTCCTTAACATTTCCGATACCATCAGCTCTGACCGGCTGCGTTTCAACGCTCTCTGTTGAAGAATATCAAATTAGAGATCTGACACAAGGGTTGACCTAAGTTCAGGCATAAGCCGCGCCTTACAGCGGTTCTGTTCGAAGATTTATACGTGAATTTAAGGTTTTACAGGCTCTATGAAGCGATTATAGGGGTCGGCAGAGTCCCACCAGCCCTGGACAAGCTCCAGCCTCGAGGCCAGAAGTTGGTCTAAAGCCTCGTCTTTGGAAGCTTCCCACACCAAGCTGTTGGTCGGGGTTTCCTCGACGAGAACCTTTGTAAGCTCCAGCAGCCGGCCTGATTCTTGAGCTCCGTCCCCGGGGTGAGGGGTGGTGGAGGAGGGCTGAGCTTGGGCCTTTGAGTGAGCTCCGTCCCCCATATGGGGCTGACCGGGGTGTTGGTCCACGAGGTGTTGTTGAGCTCCGTCCCCGGGGTGCCCGGCGTGGGCGAGGTGGGTGCGGACTTTGCGGGAGATGAGGTAGGTGATCCACTCGGTGGTGGGGTCTTCGGGGAAGGGAAGGCCGCGAAAGCCGGGGATGTGCTCCTTAAGAGCTGGCAGCAAGGGGTCGTTGAAGTTGTGAAAGAAGCTGTGATCGAGGGTTTCATCCACCCAGGTTTTGAGCCAGGCTTTGGCCGCACCAAATTCGGCTAACATTCCAGCAGAGTCCAGGCCTCCGTCCCCACGGGCTAAGGTGATCTCCACCCACCAGGTGTGGCCATGGGGGGTTTGGCAGCGGGGCGAGGCGGCTCCCACGAATCGATGCCCTGCTTCAAATCGGTACCGGAACGTCATTTCCATGGGCGGAAGCTACTCTTAAAGGACACACCTGGTCAAGAGAGGCTCCACTACCGAAGATAAGGCTTTAGATATTGGCCGGTGATACTGCCGCGGGTGCTGGCCACCCTCTCTGGCGTGCCCTCAGCCACAATCTGTCCGCCCCGCTCGCCCCCTTCGGGCCCCACATCGATAACGTAGTCGGCAGATTTAATCACATCCAGCTGATGCTCCACCACGACCACCGTATTGCCCTGCTCGGTTAGATTTCTAAGAAGGCTGACCAGCTTGGCTATGTCCTCAAAGTGCAGCCCGGTGGTGGGCTCGTCTAATATATAAAGAGTTTTTCCGGTGCCGCGTTTGGAGAGCTCCCGCGCGAGCTTGACGCGCTGAGACTCGCCCCCTGACAGCGTGGTAGAGGACTGACCCAGGGTCATATAGTCCAGTCCTACCTGGCGCAGAGTCTCTAACTTGGTGTGCAAAGTGCGGTGATTTTTGAAAAACTCCGTGGCCTCCTCCACCGAAAGATCCAGCACCTGGGAAATATTCAGGTCCCTATATCTAATCTGCAGCGTTTCGCGGTTGTACCTTTGCCCCTGGCACACATCACAGGGGACGTAGACATCGGCCAAAAAGTGCATCTCCACTTTCACCTGCCCGTGCCCTTTGCAGTTTTCGCAGCGACCACCTTTGATATTAAAACTAAAGCGCCCCGGAGCGTACCCACGCACCTTGCTCTCTGGAAGCTGAGCAAAAAGCTGCCTCACCAAAGGCAGCACTCCCACATAAGTAGCCGGCGTTGAGCGCGGCGTGCGCCCGATCGGCCGCTGATGGATCTCAATGAGCTTATCCAAATTCTCCATGCCTTCAATCGACTCAAACGGAAGCGGCTTTCTTAAAGAGCCGTAAAATTCCTTAGAGAGATGGGCGCACAAAGTATCCATAAGGAGCGAGCTTTTACCGCTGCCGCTGACGCCTGTGATGGCAACCAGCCCTCCCAAGGGAAGGTTCATATCCACGCTTTTGAGATTGTGCCCCGTCGCGCCCTTGAGCCGCACCCAAGAGGTGGGCTCCTTGCGAACCTTCGGCACGGGAATGGTTTTTTTCCCTGCCATGTACTGACCTGTCACACTCTTAGGTGAGCGAGTGATCACCTCCAGCGAGCCCTCGGCAAGGATTTGACCGCCGCGCTTGCCGGCCCCTGGCCCCATATCAATGATGTGATCAGCTGCCCGCATGGTGTCTTCATCGTGCTCAACCACTAGCAAGGTGTTGCCGCGTTCGGTAATGGCCCTCATTAGATCCAAAAGCCTGCCGTGATCTCGCGGGTGAAGCCCAATACTGGGCTCGTCCATAACGTAAAGAACGCCCACAAGCTTGGAGCCTAGTTGGCTAGCGAGCCGAAGCCTCTGGGACTCTCCGCCGCTGAGCGTGGCAGCCGGTCGATCTAAGCTCAGATACCCAGCACCCACCCGCACGATAAAGCTGAGCCTATCTTTAAGCTCCTTGATAATTTTACCGGCAATCACTGGGTCGCTGGATTCAATCTCTTCCCGCTCAAACCAGCTGTGCAGATTCTCAACACTGAGCGCGCTCAACTCGGAGATGTCTTTACCGCGGAGTTTGACTGAGCGAACCTTGCTGTTGAGCCGTGCGCCTTCACAGGTGGGGCACTCCGAAAGCTCACTTTCGACCAGCTCCTCATCTTCTTCATCTCCGGAGGCAACGGCATCTCTTCGTTCATAACGGTAGGTGATACGCTTGCCGCCAAAATCCTGAAGACCCTCGATCTCCCGCTCGATCAAATCTAGAGTTCCAAGGCCCTTGCAGTCTTCACAAGCCCCGCGGGGGTGGTTGAAGCTAAAGAACCTGGGCTCCATCTTAGGAAAGCTCAGTCCACACACCGGACAGGAAGAGTGCACCGAATAGGTGTGGCGGGCACCGTCGGTGGTTTCCACAACCACCTGACCCTGAGCCAGCTCCAAAGCGTTCTGAAGGCTCTCGAGCAAGCGGCGCCGGATGCTGGTTTTTAACACCAACTGATCGATCACCAGATCAATGTTGTGCGACTGGCGCTTTTTCAGGCGCGGAGCATTTTCCAAAAGAATCATCTCGCCATCGACCCTGGCTTTTAGATAGCCCTTGCGATGCCACTTTTCGAACTCACGGTGGAACTCGCCCTTTTTGTCCTGCGCTACGGGCGCCAGCACAAAAAACTTGGTGTTCTCCTTCCACGACATAATTTCATCGGCCATCTGGCGGGGCGTCCTGGCCACCACGGGAACCCCGTGCTCCGGGCAAAGCGGCTCCCCGGCCCGCGCGTAAAGCAGTCTTAAAAAATCATAGGCTTCTGTGATGGTGCCCACGGTGGACCTGGGGGATGAGCCAACGGACTTTTGGTCGATGGCCAGCGCAGGTGAGAGTCCAAAGATCGCATCCACCTTGGGCCGCTTCAGCTGCCCCATATAATTGCGCGCATAACTGGACAGGCTCTCCAAATAGCGCCGCTGCCCTTCGGCGTAAACCGTGTCGAAGGCCAGTGAAGATTTGCCGCTTCCTGAAACACCCGTGATGACGGTAAAAGCGTTCTTGGGTATTTTCAGAGAAATGTTCTTGAGGTTGTGCTCAGAAGCGTTTTTGATAGTGATGTCGCGAAGGCCTGTATCCATAAGCCCTCGAAACTAGGAGATTCTCGTTGTTTTGTAAATCAAAGACTTGTAAGGGGGTTTTATGAGCCTTCGAGTCTACAACACGCTTTCACGGAAAAAAGAGCCCTTTCAGTCCCTTGAGCCCGGCAAGGTGCGTATGTACTGCTGTGGGCCCACCGTTTGGGACTATTTGCATGTAGGAAACTTTAGGGGCCCGGTTGTCTACGAAATGGTGCGAAACTGGCTCCAAAAACGCAGCTATCAGGTCACCTTTGTTTACAACTACACAGATGTAGATGACAAAATTCTCAACCGCGCAAGGGAAGAGGGCCGAACTCCCCAGCAGGTAGCAGAGCAGTTCATTGGCGAGTTTCAGAAAGATTTCGCTGCACTTGAGCTGACGCCTCACACGCACAACCCCCGAGTCACCGAAAACATTCCCCAGATTCTTGAGCTGATCGAAAAACTCATTCAGGCTGAGAAAGCCTACGTTGCAGACGGTGAGGTCTTTTACTCCGTTGAGTCCTTTGCGAGCTACGGCGCCTTAAGCGGCCGCAAGACCGAGGATTCACAAAGCGGATTTAGAATTGATGTCGATAAGAAAAAGCGCCACCCCCACGACTTCAGCCTCTGGAAGCCAGCAGGTGATGACGAAGAGGCTTGGCCCGCACCCTGGGGCCGAGGGCGGCCGGGCTGGCATATCGAGTGCACAGCCATGGTTCATCGATATCTTGGTGAGCAAATTGATATCCACGGCGGGGGACTTGATCTTCTTTTCCCCCATCACGAAAATGAAATTGCTCAGTCCGAGGGTGCTACGGACAAACAGTACGTGAAATACTGGATCCACAACAACATGTTCACCTTCAGTGGCGCCAAGATGTCAAAGTCCCTTGGAAACGTTCGCACGATGCGCTCCTTCCTTGAGAAGTACGAAGGTGAGATCTTTAAGTTTTTAGTGCTCTCGGTTCACTATAGATCAGAGTGCGAATTTAGCGAGGAGACGATTCACACGAGCATCCGGGGACTTGCGAAATTTTACTCAACCCTGGCGCGCGCTGAAGACCACTTGAAAAACTCACCCAGCGAGATTTCCCCCGCCGCGCCCCCAGCCCTTCAGAAGGCTGAACAGGAAACCAAAGATAAAATTGCTTCAGCTCTTGATGACGATTTTAACACTCCGGTGGCCTTTGCCGCGCTTCATGAGTTCACTCGGCTGGCCAACTCGAACTTGCGCTGGGGCATGAAGCCCTCGGCCGCCTCCCTGGCCTGGGCGCAAAGCTACAAAAAGGTCCTTCAGGAGGCTGGCCAGATTTTTTCTCTCTTTCAAAAACCTGCCGGTGATTTTCTCAAACGCATGGACCAACAGCTGCTAGCTCTTAGCGGCGTCGATGAGGTTAGGGTTCAGGAGCTAGTCCAACAGAGGGCTCAGGAGAAGGCAGCCAAAAATTACGCCCGCGCCGACGAGATTAGAGATCAACTCACCCAGATGGGCATCGCCCTTCACGACTATGGTGAGAGCACTCGGTGGGAAGTTCAGAAGTAGCCTCGTGGGCTTTTTTTATCCCGTCGCTTTATCCGCTGAGCTTTCTTACCTAAAGTCGAGTGTGACCGATTTCTCAACATAAGGTACAGTGGGGTGTTACCCCCGGAGAGCCTATGCCCATCACCTCAGCCCGCGAGAAAACTCTCAAACTCAACTCCACCCTCGGAATTTACGGCAGCTTTGCTGAAATCGGAGCCGGCCAGGAAACCAGCCGGTGGTTTTTCCGCACCCCCGGAGCCTCCAATACGGTGGCCAAAGCCATGTCAGCTTACGATATGTCCTTTAGTGACACGATCTATGGCAAAGAGCCCACGGGCCGATATGTGTGTGAGCCAAGGCTTATGAAAATGCTCGATCACGAGTTTGCTTTGGTGCAAGAGCGGCTCGGGGATAAAACCGGCAAAACCACCCAGTACTTTGCCTTTGCCAACACCGTGGCTGCCCGAAGCAAGCGCACTAAGGGGCGCGGTCACGGATGGATTGGACTCAAATGGCAGATGGCGCCCCAGAAGGAGCCCTGCGAGATTCGCCTTCACATCCACCTGCTCGACGCCAGAAACACTCTTCAGCAGGAGGCCCTTGGCATTGTGGGGGTTAACCTCATCTACGGAGCCTACTTTTCTGAATCCCTTGAGGTATTCATTGAATCTTTAGCCGATGACCTAGAGCCGGGGCGGGTGATGATTGATTTTGTAGCGTGGGATCAGTCAGGCGCCGCAGCTCCCGATCCGCGCCAGCTCCAGTTTTATCTTTTGAAACACGGTCTTACGCCAGCTGTCGCTATGGATAAGCGCGGCTTTCCCCAGCAGCTCGGTGAGATGAGTCACGGCCGCAAGCCCCTTTTGTTCCAGAGTGACTACAAGCCCGTTTCTCACTATCAGCTCGACCTGCTGGAGTGTGCTCATCACCAGATCCTTAAGGACGAGGGGGGAAGCACCCCCGTCCAGCCCATGGCGCTGATCGCAGAGGCTAACCCGAATTTCTCTGAGAGAGATTACCAGTCCCGCATTGATCTGCTGAGCCTAGTAGATCTTCCGTGCATTGTGACGCGGGACTTGAGTGTGAGCGAACTGCTGCACCTTTTGGAGCTGAACAACATTGATGAGCCTCACGTTCTTCTGACTCCTGAGGAGCTGCGCCGAATTATGCAGGACCGAGAAACCGTCAACACCACCGGTGGCCTACTGGGGGTGATGGGTGAGCTTCAGCAGTCGGGCATGAAGTTTTACCTTTGCCCCACTTTAAAACCTGATGGAAGTGTAGAAGACATTGAAAACTTTAAGGCACCTGAAAAGACCCAAAAGCTCTTTGAATACTTCAAAGACCTTGGTTTTTTCCGCGGCACTCAGTGCCTGAATCAGGAGCACTTAAAAATCACGGGCGAGCAAATAATTAAAGAGCTCAAAGCGGGCCAGATGACCTGGAAAGAAAAAGTCCCCCCTGCCATTGCCGAGCATATCGAAAAGCACAATTTATTTTAAGAGTTGTCCCCAGATGAGGCCACAAGCACATCACCCGTATCGCCCCTAAGATTGGTGCTGACTGTCTCGATGAAGCGTATGAAGTGATAAAGCGCCTGCTCATTGATTGTGTCAGGCACAAATCTGCCGCCGTGGCGGTGGACGCCTTCTTCTTCCACAGAACGGGTGTTTTCCAGCTGCACCAGGAAGGTGAAATAGGTCTGGTGGTTCAGGTAGACCCGCATGGTAATTTGTTCATCAGCTCCAAAGCTGCCCCAGCGGGTTTCCATATCAAAAGAGAGGCCCTGCTCGGAGATGTCCTTTAGGGTGCACTTTTGGAGGCCCTTTCCGGGCACCAGCACCAGAACGCCCACAAACTCGCTCAGAATGGTTCTCTTGACGTTTCGGCGCTCTCTCTTTATTATTGCTTCGCGTCGAGCGGAGATATCTGTAATCTCAGCAGTCACGCTGGGTGCGCTAGATGGCTTCTGGCGAAATTTACGGCTACGATATTCCTGGAGTTGAATAACGTTGTTATTGTTCCCCACCTGGCCCCCCTTGGTTCCATAGCCTATCGGATAAAATGTGTCTCAACTTTAGGCAGGAGAAGAAAGCTGAAGCGAATGAGATCTAATTTCCTAAGATTTCTGGCATTGATCGCCTTCAGCTTGGCGGTGCATGTCTTCTTTTGGGAATTTTTCACCCGTGTGGCCAACCTATGGAACCTTCAAGTGGCTCAGGAGGCGATTTTTGAGCCGATAGAGCTCACCTACGCCCCCGAATCTGTGAAGCAGTTTGTGCCCGCATCGGACCCGCCCCAGGCCACCGAGGCACCTCAAGAGGCAGCTCCCAGATTCCTCTCAAAGGACCGCCAGCGCGTGGCCCAGGAGTCCCAGGCAGCTCACAAAGACTATAAGGCCCCAACCGAAAATCAGCCCAACGCAGCAGCTGGAGGCCAAAACTCCCAGGGGCAAGAAGGCTCCAAGGGGGCCAAGGAGCTCAACATAAAACCTAGCTTTTGGGGCATGGTCACACCCTCAGACCCCGCAGTGCGCTTTGCTCCCTCAACCTCGCTTCAGTTGCCGAAAGTGTCCACGCTCAGCGTGGACCTGCCGCGAGACATTCAGGTGGGAGCCTTCACGGTGCTCAACACAGACCCTATGCTCCACTACTCTTTTTTTGAGCGCTTCA
>CAYRIE010000002.1:12893-23346 GCA_964424215.1 uncultured Pseudobdellovibrionaceae bacterium | reverse complement strand
CCAGCTGATGCCCAAACCCACGCCCTGCGCTTCAAATAAATACAGCGCCTTTGAAGTCATTCTAAGCCCATCTCCTTGTCTCAAGATGAGACAATTTATAACAGAATCCACACCCAGGTGCCTTAATAAACTGCAGCTGGTGGCCCCGACAGAGTTTCACGGCCCCTTCGGCCCGAAACAACTAGGGTTAAGTCCGTAATTTTTGAGGCCAAATCTCAACTTCGTACAACGAAATCCCGATAGGGCATCAAAGGGAGGACTCCGCAATGAAGAGCCTAATTCGCAGATTTTGGCAGGAAGAAGAAGCACAAGGCACCACTGAGTACATCTTGATTGTCCTAGTGGTCGTGGGTTTGGCCATGGTTTTTCGTGACAGGATTAAGGAAGCTGTTTCCGGTAAGCTCGGGGAACTCTCAGAGCAGATCGGCACCTTCTCTAACTAATCTGACTCTATAGGAGCCTGATTGTGACAACTGAACTCACTCTACTTTTGGCACTCACCGTGTTCATGGTGATGGGCGTTCTCTTTAGCGAGCGCGGGCCTCAGAGAGTGTTTTTCAATTCGGCGCCGCGCCTGGCAGCAAGGGTGGAATCTCAGCTAGCTACCGGCCGCGGATTTCTTGTGGATGGCCACGTTCTGCAGTGGCAGGAGACGGCTATCCCCAGAGTCGGAGGGTCCAAATGAGCCCAAGAAAGGTTTTATGATCTTTCCAACTCTACTGCTCACCACCGGACTGATCGACGATCTGTTGAACCGCAAGGTTCACAACATCGTCTCGATGGTTCTGCTCGCGCTGGCCCTTGGGCATAGCCTTGCTGGTGGCAACTTGTGGGTGGGCTTTCTCGGGTTAGGAGCAGCCTTTGTACTTCTTTTCCCCCTATTTGCTTTGCGCGTGGTGGGAGCCGGTGACGTCAAGCTGATGATGGCTTTTGGTATGGCCACCTCTAAAGAGGCTGTGGCCTCTGTCATCTTCTACGGCATGATCTGGGCGGCGCTATTTGGAGTGACGAAACTCCTTGTAGCCGGCGAGCAGAGAAATCTTCTGCAGCTTCCGAAAATGGTTCTTTCTGGTTTCCATCAAAAATTCACCAGTGTCACTCAGCTGCCCATGACCTTCCCCCTTGTGCTCGGATGGCTTAGCCACCTTCATCTGACAGGAGGCGCGGCATGAAGCGCCACTTAAGAAGCCAAAAAGGACAGTCCAGCATCGAGGCGATCGCCCTGATGATAGGATTTGTTGTGATAGCAACCTTGGTCTCTGGTTACTTCCGCGATAACAATCTTTTGAGCCGCGCCACCGAGGGCCCCTGGTCCTATTTGGCCGGCATGATCGAGGGCGGTGTCTGGCTTCCCGCTGAGAGAGTGAAGCCTTATCACCCCAGCCAATTCTCAAGGGTTCGCACCATCGAGCCCCGGGGGACGCCATGAGCCGGCTTAAAGACGAGCGCGGCATTTTAACGTTGGATCTTATGTTTGCGCTGGTGCTGGTGACAGCCTTCACAGTGATCCTGTTCTCAATGATGTTCACTCTCTCTCTGACGTCGGTGGCCCAGTACATATCTTTTGCTTCAGCCAGAAACTACTCCCTGGCCCATTTTGATCCCGATGAACAGCGGACCAGAGCTGAGGCGACCTTTGAGCGCCTGATGGAAGAGCCGGAGCTAGCGCCTTTAATGAACGGCTCCCTCTTTCGCATTACAAGCTTTGAAGCTAACGACTTTAACGACCTCTTTGAGCCAGATGGCCCCAATGCGCGAGTCTTTCACGGCGTGAGAATGGAGATCCTCTCAGGCATGCTCAATTTCCGGATTCCCATGTTTGGCGCCACGACCACCTCGGACCGAGGCTTTCGGGCGACGGTGAATTCTTATTTGCTTAGGGAGCCCACCAACCAAGAGTGCAAGGAATTTTTTGCCAACCGCTACGAGCAACTGGCGCGAACAGTCACCTCGGCCCCTGTGCCGACAGGTGCCTCTTTTGATGGAGTGATGATCGACAATGGCTGCTGAACCTAAGAAGCAGAACATCTTAGCTGATGAGCGGGGCATGGCTCTTATCGAGACCTTACCGCTCCTGTTCATCTTTTTGCTCCTTCTCGGCTATGGCATGGGATTTTTTGGTATCGTGCATACGAGCACCCTGAACACCATAGCCGCACGCACTTACGCTTTTGAGACCTTTAGGAACAAGACGAACCTGGTCTACTTTAGGGATACTACTAACCATTTCAACGATATTGAACTTAGAATTCACGGCATTGCCTCTGAAATTTCAGTTGAAGACAGCAGCGCGGCCACTATCAACGGCTGGCCGGCCACAACGCGCCCCCTATCCATTGGAGTGAACCCGGCTGAGACCGCACGGGATGACATAGATATGCACAACAAGAGAGTTTTTGAGGTTCAGGACGGTCTTCGAAACACGGGAGTCTCGGTGAGCCCAGTGTGGGTGATGACCTCTTATGGAATTTGCCTTACCTACCAATGCGGCGATGGGATTTAAAGCATGAACAACGAAACGCGCACCATCTGGATCTCAATAGGAATTGGCTTTATGGCCATGATGCTGCTTTTTTCTTGGTCCCAAGAGAAAAGCGCAAATCTGCTTAAGCGCTATGGAGCTGAAAAGCAGATCTTGGTGGCCGCAAAAGACATCCCCGAGATGACCCCGATTGATGACACCATGATTCAGCCCATGTCTCGGCCAGCGGAGTTCGTCGAGCCCTCAGCTATCTCCCTTCCAGAGCACGCCATCGGCCAACTAGCTGCGGCCCCCATCAAAAAGGGCGAGCAAATTCTCGACACCAAACTCTTGCTACCGAGCCAGCGCACGGGGCTTTCCATGGAGGTCACTCCAGGAAAAAGAGCCTTCACTTTGCCTGTAGACGATATCCGCGGAGTTTCGCGTCTTATTAAGCCTGGGAACAGGGTGGACATCATGGCTGCTTTGAACACGGGTGCAGGCAACAACCAAAAGACGGAAGTGCGGACCATCCTTCAGGATGTGATCGTACTAGCAACGGGCGCCAACGTGGCCAACCAGCTTCCCATCAAGGTGGAAGAGGAGCGCTCCGGAGTGTTCTCGATTGAGAATCTAAGAATGGACACCAGATTCAGCTCTGTTGTCGTTGAGGTAAGTCCCGATGAAGTTCAGAACCTCGTTTATATCCTAGCGACAGCCCCAGGATCTTTATTCTTAGCCCTGAGAAACACCAACGATCGCGGCCTGGTCAATTTGCGCACGACAAGCCTTCCTGAAGTGCTGGGCCGGGCTTCAACAGGAAGGGCCCCCAGCAGCCTTTTACCCGAGGGAAGGCCACCTAGCCCAATTCCCAACACGAGAAGACCTTTGAACAGATAGGAAGCATTTTGAAAAACGGATCTTACACCTTAGCCCGCCTGTTTTTTGCTTGGTCAGCCCTTGTGCTGATAACAGGGCCGACCTGGGCTCAGGTGCCGGCCAGCGAAAAGGATCAGATCCTATCCCTGTTTGTCGGCGTTCCCTACACGCACAAGCTCAGCAGTTTACCGGACGGTTACCGCCTAGACGGTGACTACGCCAAAGTTTCAAAAGTCACAGGAGATTCAAAGAAAAGCGAGATCCGTTTCAGGCCCAGCAACGAAGGCGTTGCAACACTCTTTATTTCCGACAGTCAGGGCAACAAGCTTTACGAAATTAGGCTGGATGTCAAAAGCAGTGATCTTACCAAGGTGGCCAAAGACGTCCGCGACCTCTTGAGCGATATTGACGGCATCAACATCCGAATTGTGAACAATCGCATTGTCATCGATGGCCATGTGATTTTACCGCGGGACCTCAACAGAATCTATGCGGTGATCCGTCAGTTCGGCGGCCTCGTGGACACCCTAGTGGAGCTCAGTCCCCTGGCCCAGAAAAAGATCGCCGAGTTTATCCAGAGGGATATCAACAATCCTGAAATTCAGGTTCGCGCGGTCAACGATAAATTCATGCTAGAGGGCCTAGCCAACAACCAGGAAGAAAAGGACCGGGCGGAGATCATCGCCAAGACCTACGTTCCCGACATCGTTGTCGAATATGCTGAGCAGGAAAATATTCTCAAAAAGCGCAAAGTCGATGTGGTCATCAACCTAATCACTGTTAAGCCTGAACCCACGCCGGCCCCTAGTAAGATCATCCAGCTTGTGATCCACTACGTAGAGCTGAAAAAAGACTATCAGCGGGCCTTTAGATTCCAGTGGATGCCCGACATTACAGACGATACCCGTGTCGAATTTGCTAATGACTCTAGAAGTCCTGGCGGTGTGGTCAGTCAGATTACGGGCATAGTTTCTAACCTTCTGCCCAAGCTCAACTGGGCCAAAAGCCACGGGCATGCCCGCGTTCTGCAAAGCTCCACGCTGATCGTACAGGAAGGTGAAAAAGGCAAGCTCGACTCAACGACCAAAATTCCCTACACCATCGTGAACCAAGGCCAGACGGGCACATCGTTTGCCGACGCCGGACTTATGGCGGATATCACCCCGATCATCACCAATCCTCAGTCCGACAGCATCAGGCTGGATACGAACTTTCAGGTATCAAGCCTCGTGGGAATGACCTCAGCTGGCCCCCTGCTATCTAGTAACGCCATCAGGACCATCATCACGGTGCGCAGCGGTCAGAGCGCCGCTATCGGTGGTCTAATCACCAGCTCCGCCACCACTGACTACAACAAGCTACCTCAGAATGTGAGCGACAACCCGCTAATTTCGCTGTACTCCTCCCGGGCGTTCCAGCGCAACCAATCACAGTTTGTGGTGTTCATCACACCCATTATCAAATCATCCGCTAGCGCAGGATCTGAGAAGATCAAGCGTAAGTTCCAGCTTAAAGACTAGGGACTGGCGCTTCACTTCGAAACGCCATTTTCCGATAGGTCTTTGAGAGGACCTATGTCAATTTCAGGCAATTGCTATGTCATTGGAGTTTTTGGCGGCAAAGGTGGGGTCGGTAAATCCACCTATGCAGCCAGTTTGGCGCTCGCTTTGGTCACTGAGATGAAAGCGCCCACCCTCCT
Organism: uncultured Pseudobdellovibrionaceae bacterium; assembly: GCA_964424215.1. GTDB lineage: Bacteria > Bdellovibrionota > Bdellovibrionia > Bdellovibrionales > JAGQZY01 > CAYRIE01. The sequence goes on along the minus strand of CAYRIE010000002.1, from coordinate 18,307 downwards.
ATTGGACGCCGATCAGGACTCCTGCGGAGATCAGAACATCTTGCTCGGAATTCGGCAGCCAAAAACCATGGATGAGCTCACCCGCTACACCGGTGCTCTGAATCGCAACACGTTACCTCAAGTGGTAAACCCCCATCCAGCAGGTCTGCACTATCTAGCCGCCGTTAAGAATCTAACCGATCCTTTTTCGATTTCCGAGAGTGCGATGCTGCAGAAGCTTCAGGCTCTGTCGCAAACCTACCAGTTCATCGTAGCGGACCTTGGCCACAATTTTGGGGACTTTCAGAACGCCCTGATTCAAGAGGCCACAGCCCTTTTATGCGTCACTCAGCCAGACATCATCAGTGTGAGTCAGTCTCTTAGGACCGTTCAGCAGCTCCAGACCTCCATGGTGCCAGCTGAGACGATCAAGGTGGTGGTGAACAAGTCGGGCGCAAACTCCCTGCCCCCCGTGGCGATTCAAAACACCCTTAAGTGTGAGATCCTTGGGGTTTTGCCCCAAGATGACGTGAGCGCCCAGTTAGCATTGCAAAAGTCCTCACCGATTGTCTTATCTGCGCCCCGCTCGCCCTTAGCGGGGGAGATCATCCAGACTTCAAGAAAGCTCACCGGCGGTATGCTACAGAAGCTGGCGCAGACACAGCGGCAAAGGCCCCAAGCTGCGCCTCCAAAATCGTTAAGTCGCGGGGAGGTGGACCCTAAAACCGCACTTAAAATCACAGCTCACAACCTACTGATCAAAGAGATGAACCTAAAAAACGAGGACATCACTAAAGCTAAAAATGACGAAGGAAAGCAGGAAAAGCTCCGGCAGGATGTTCAACTGCACATCTCCCGCATCATCGATAAGGTTTCTCCTGGAATGCCGGCTCTGGATCGCAAGCAAGTGATCAAGGAAGTCCTTGATGAGGCTTTAGGCCTTGGCCCCTTAGAGGAGCTTCTGGCCGACCCTGCCGTCTCTGAAATCATGGTGAACGGCTTTGACAGAATCTTTTATGAAAAGAGCGGTAAGATCCTTCTAAGTAAGATCAAGTTCACCTCCAACCTACAGCTCAGAAACGTTATCGAGCGGATCGTTACCCCCCTTGGCCGCCGCATTGATGAGAAAACTCCTTATGTGGATGCCAGGCTCCCCGATGGCAGCCGGGTCAACGCTGTGATTGAGCCTTTGTCTATCGATGGCCCCGCTCTCACTATCAGAAAATTCCGAGAAGATGCTTTCGGGATGGCCGAATATGTCAAGTACAATTCCGCAAGCACTCAGATGATGAGCTTCCTCAAGCTTTGCGTCGAAAATGGCCTCAACGTTGTGATCTCTGGTGGCACGGGCTCTGGTAAGACAACCCTCCTTAACTGCATCTCAAGTTTTATTCCAGCCACTGAACGCATCATCACGGTGGAGGACGCGGCTGAACTTCAACTCAAGCAGGAACATGTGGTGCGCCTTGAGACTCGGCCCGCCAACATGGAAGGATCGGGTGCAATCACTATCCGCGACCTGGTCAGAAACTCGCTGCGGATGAGACCTGATCGCATCGTGGTCGGAGAGTGCCGCGACGGCGCAGCCCTTGACATGCTCTCGGCCATGAACACCGGCCACGACGGCTCCATGACCACTGTTCACTCCAACTCCCCCAGAGAGAGCATCTCACGCTTGGAGACCTTGTGTCTGATGGCTGGGATGGACCTACCAGTTCGAGCCATTAGAGAGCAAATCGCAGGAGCTGTCGATCTGATCATTCAGATTTCAAGACTCTCTGACGGAACTCGCAAGATCATCAGTATCACTGAGGTTCAGGGCATGCAGGGAGAGACGATCACTCTGCAAGAGGTGTTTTGTTTTAAGGAAAAGGGGTTTGATAAAAATCGAAAGATTATCGGTGAGTTTCAGGCCACAGGTCTTATCCCTAAGTTCATTGAGAGGTTTGAACGCAGAGGCATCATCATTCCAAAGGACCTTTTTTCCAACGATAAATCCTCTCAACAGGCTCAAGCTCCTCAGGCGGGCAGAGTCCCGCGCAGACCTTTAACCCCGCTGAAAAAAGCCGGAGGTGAGTCCTAATGTTTGGTATTTCGCTCTTTGATTTTATCGTTATTGGATTTGTCTCTTTAACATTCGCGGTGCTGGCCTACCTCTGGTCAGAGAAAATCCTTAGCTTCCTCCATAGGAGAAGTCTCGGACAACGCGAAGAGGTGCTACGTAAACTAGATCTCCTGTTTGTTAGAATTGATCGCGGCAGAGTCACCGCCGCTATGCTGGCGATGAGCTTCGGCGTGGGGTTTGTGTTTTTTCTTTTGGCTTGGCCCAACCTGATCGCCGGCCTGATACTTATGACTCTTTTCACAGTCGTTGGTTGGTCGGTACCTTTGAGGGTCGTTAACTACCTCTACGAAAAGCGCTGTACGGAACTTGCTGATCAAATGGTGGATGCAATGACGATCATGGCCAACGGGATCCGCAGCGGGCTCAGCGTCACCCAGTCCATGGAGCGCGTTGTCGATAACCTCTCCGGGCCCATTGTGCAGGAATTCCGCTTAGTGCTTTCAGAGATTCAGATTGGACGAAGCGTGGAAGAGGCTCTGACGGATCTGGGGGAGAGGGTTCCTCGGCCCGATGTGCAAATGTTTGTGACTAGTGTGAACATCCTTAAGGAAACAGGCGGCAATATGGCCGAAACCTTCCAAACCATTGTCGACACTGTCAGAGAGAGACAGAAGATTGAAAAAAAGATCGAAGCCTTCACGGCCCAGGGCATTTTCCAAGGTGTGATTATCACCCTTGTGCCCTTCTTTTTGCTTATTGTTCTGGCAGTGGCCGACCCTGCCTACGTTAGGCCACTGTTCACTAAGCCTTTGGGCTGGTTTGCCCTTTTTTGTATGGTCGGGCTTCAAGTATTAGGTGGAACCACCATCCGAAGAATTGTTAAAATAAAGGTCTAGCTTTGGGAGGCTTCATCGCCATGAGACGACTTTTGCCATTGGTTTTTATACTCCTCAGTTCGACAGCTCAGGCAGTCGTGGATATGCGAAACGCAAACTATGCTGAGTCCTTTGTGGACATGCAGGTTCCCGGCACGGGTTACAGTCTTGAGGTGATGCGCTCTTACAACAGCCGTTCTATCTTTAGTGGCATATTTGGCTACGGCTGGTGCTCTGACTTTGAAACGAAGATTGACGTTACGCTCGAGGGCAATCTTCGCCTTACGGAGTGTGGCGGTGGTATGGAGATTTCCTACTACCCCTCCAATTTCGACACGGGCGCGATCAACAAAGTGGTTGAGAACATCATCTCCCGAGTTAAGGCCAACAACAAAAGCGCCAGCAAACAGTACCTTGAGACTCTTGCGCAGCAAATTCGCCAAGACGGTGAACTCAGAGAGATATGGGCCAAAGAAGTCGGGCTTAAACCTAGAGCCCAAAGGTCTGGCACGGTGTATTTGGCCAACGGATCCGAAACCGACCGCATCGTCTTCTCCGGCGATGCCTACGAGCGGCAGCTTCCTGATGGCACTCGGCAGAAATTCGATAAAGGTGGGCGCCTAGCTTACCTTTATGACCGCAATGGCAACTTTCTAAAGTTCAACTACAACGGTGCCTCTCTAACAGAGGTTGTGGACAACTCCGGACGGAAGCTCTCCTTGAGCTACTATCCTAACCGCCGAGTTAAATCCATCACCGGTCCGGCAGGGCTCTCAGCTGAGTACAAGTACAGTGGCGAGGATCTTACGGAAGTTAAGAATGCCTGGAAGAACACTTACACCTATGCCTACGACGAACTACATAACCTAACTCAAATCGGGTATCCCGATAAAACGAACAAAGCCCTCACCTACGATACCAGCCGCGACTGGGTGACATCCTTCAAAGACAGAAACGGCTGTAAGGAAACTTACACCTACAAGCTCTCTCAAAATGACCCACAGAACCAGTACAGCAGCAGCGCCTCCAGGGTGTGCGATGGCAAGGTGGTTAACAACAGCAAACACGAATTCTGGCATCGAACTCGCGCCGACGGAAAAAAGTTTCTTCACCGCGTAAGAACCGCTCACAAGAGCGACGTGACTGACATCGTTTATCACGAGGTTTTTGGTAAGCCTATCACCGTTAATAAGAACAGTGTGATTGAGCGGTTTGAGTACTACGCCAACGGCCTTCTCAAAGCTAAACACACTCCCCATCAATCGATGACTTTTAAGTACGAGAACCCCTTTAAAAAAGTTTCCAGCGTGGACACCCAACTTAAAAGTCCTCAGGGCAAAACCACTAAGGCTGTTCGCACACTTTTCACCTATGATAAAAAGGGAAATCTGGAGCTGGTAAGAAATTCCACCGGCCAAGTTGTGCGGGTTCAGTGGGACAGCCGGGGCCGCATGAGTAAAATCATCGATCAGGCACGCCGCGAGGTTCACATTCAGTGGAACGAGACGGTCGGCAAGCCCTCTGTTATAACCAGACCCCAGCTGGGAAGTCTGAGGATTCAGTACAATGCTACCGGTGAGATGACCAATGTTAAGAGTGAGGGCGGACCCGTTGTGGCAGCCCAAATCTCCACGGCATTTAATGAACTTCTTGAGATCATTTCACCGGCCACTCAACAGCTCAATCTTTAGGAAAGGTGCTTTGATATGAAGTCCTTAATTGCAATTTGTCTGATAGCTCTTGCCCCCATCTCCCTGGCTTGGAGCCAAGAGGCTGAGCCTACCGAAGAGGAGCTGCACCAGCGGTGCGAGCGCGATCTCAACTGCGCTCGAAAGAACTCGGTCACTGACACCGAGTTTGTGGCTAATGCCGCAGATCCGGAGCTTTGCAAGGAAGCCTGCGCTCGCCACATCAACGTGTCCTACCCCAATGACAGCCTCTCAGGCCCCGCTCTGATTCGCCCCACGGGCACGGGCTCCTCTTCTCCAAGCAGCGACCGCGAAGCCACTCAGTAGTGTCTCAAATTAAGACACCGCTCTCAGAGGGGCTGTTTAATAAGTAGACGGCCCTTTGCGCGTTTTGTCCCTTCGCTCCATTCATGGACAGGGCAGCTGGCATCACTTTTCCAACCTATTGATTTTACGCCGGTATTACCCTCCCCCCCGTCTTCTCTGTGGCACGGATCTAGCTCTATAGAAAGGTGAACGAACCTTAATGAAGGAGAAGAAGATGAAAAACCTACTCGTACTCAGCGTGTTCCTTATGGCAGCGGTACCCAGCTTCGCGGCGGACCCTAATCTTAAGAAGAACTGTGTGAGCCCGACGGTAAAGGTGGCAGCCATGGCCATCAACGAGCGCCCGGCTATTGAACCTCGCAAGGCAACTGCTAAAGCCACTTCAGTTCAAACAGCCACTCAATAAGGCCCAAGCCGCCTGAAAATGCCGGCTGAGAGTGCCGGCTGAGAGTGCCGGCTGAGAGTGCCGGCTGAGAGTGC
>CAYRIE010000002.1:3051-12793 GCA_964424215.1 uncultured Pseudobdellovibrionaceae bacterium | reverse complement strand
TGAGAGTGCCGGCTGAGAGTGCCGGCTGAGAGTGCCGGCTGAGAGTGCCGGCTGAGAGTGCCGGCTGAAGGTGCCGGTTGAGGTGCCGGTTGAGGTGCCAGTTGAGGTGCCGACTGAAGGTGTCGGGCATCTTTTAGTGAGGCCTAGCGGCATTTATGACGCCAGGCTTTACTAAAAGGTGCCTGACACCAGAAGGAGCCTAATAGGTGGCTCCATCGCTAGCGGTAGTGGCCTCTTGCGCTGATTCTGAACGCCTGAGATTTAGCAGCGCGCGAGTTTGAGCAGGCTTGGTTGGCGTAGCTTCCGGCAAGCGAAGATTTTTAGAAGTGTCGTCCACCTTACCAGTAAGTTTGAATGCGAACTTCTGAGCAGTGCTGGTCAGAGCTGCCCCCATGGAGCTTTCATGCACCAGTCGCATCGTTTTTATCTCTAGGGACTCGCCTTTCCATTGAACCTGCAGAAGTAGAGCCAGCACAGCAGCATAAACGAACACTCGCACGACAAAAAAGAAATCACGAATCATAGCGACACTCCCGATTTTTCTACTAACGTCATCAAATCTTGCTTTTTAAAGGGCTTGGCTAAAAAGTTACAACAGCCTGCCTCTAGAGCCTGCTGAACAATTTGCTCATCGTCTAGAGTAGAGAAGGCAATTATCTTAAGTCCTGGGCTCTCTTCCAGAATTTTTCGGGTGGCCTCAAGGCCCGATAGCACCGGCAAAACCAGATCCATCAGAATCAGATCCGGATTGTAGTATTTGGCCATTTCCACCGCCTGCTGCCCGTCTTCAGCCACTCCGACGACCTCATGGCCGGCTTTCAGCAGGACCTCTTTGACAAGTTCCGAAAGGAAACCCGCATCTTCAACAATCAAGATTCGCATGATCTCAGTATAATTGAGTTTAGGTTGAATTGAACTGGATTTAGGGAACATGGCCTAACAGCCCTAGGCCTTCGTCAGACGGTAGGGGCTACTGACTCCAACCGAGGCCAAACTCGAAAAAAACCGTGGAGTGAATTCCATAGACGCCGGTGGCGTGGTAGCCCTCAGGCTCGACCACGCGGGCCACTCCCGTGAATCGGTTTTGCTCTACCTGACCTCCAACACCCCAGAAGATTCTGTTGTTGTCTGAAAGATAGGCTGACCTTCCCACGCGAATTTTGCCGCCGTAAGTTTCATGGTGCCTACCTAGGCCCACTCCACCAGCAAGGCTGTCGCGGTGGTGGGCCGCCGGATAAATTTGAAAGTCAAAATAGCCACCCGTTACCGAAGAGGGAGTCTTCTTCCAGCTGTATTTCACTCGAAGCAGAGCACCTTGAGTCACCCAATCCGCTTGCATGCGGGCGGTACGCTCGGTGGATCTTCGCCGCTCGTAATAGTAAACTCCAAGCTCTCCTTCGGAAGTAGGTCCACTGGTGAGTTTAGAGCTAAAGCCCAAAGCCATTTCTCGGTGCGACTGTCCCACGAAGACGACGCTGGTATAACTATCTGAAACTCTCTCAGCCATACTCTGACCGTAGTAACCCGACAGGGCCCAGTCGCCCGTAAGCCACACACTGCCTTGAAACTGAACTGCTAGCCCTGGGGTGCTGTATCTGCGAAACCACGATGGCGAAGATGAGGAGTTGTACTGGAGAGCTGTGCCCAACTCAAAATCTAGCATGCGCCCCTCAGGCATGCGGCTCGTGGGATTCATCAGATCCAGATCGACGGTCTCCTGATGAGGCTGTTCAGGTTTTTCTACCTGAGCTGAGTCCTCCTTCTTCTGAGTTACTGCAGGCGCTGGCTTGGGAGCTTCGGGCGCTCTTAGCACGGGCCGAAGAGGCAAAGGTTCCTGAGCCTGAGGTCTACTCTTGTAGCGACCCGACTCAAGTCCAGCCTCTTCAGGTGCGGGCGCACCGTAGTTGAGCAAAAAGGTGGAAGTCGGGTCCGCCTGAGCTAGAGCGAGTGAACTACTCATGGCTATCAAAAGAAAAACACTAAGAAGGCCCGATCTCATAGCTTCTTGTCGGAGTTATGGGACCGGCTCTTGAAGTCAATTTGACCTGTTTCCCACATTCAAGTCACAATACTTGAAAGGGGTTTTTGCAAGATGCGGCTTTCAAAATTCATCACATCCTTTGCCCTGAGCGTTTTGCTTTTGGTTCTTTGCAACCTGGCCCAAGGTCAAGTGGTCGGCAAGATCACTTTTAAGGAAGGGGCGGGGCAAGGCCTTTTATTGCGGCAAGTTGTGATGCTGCCCGCCCACGACTCCATGCAAGGGGTCTACGCCGGGGCGCTCGCGCCCACTCTTCAGGAGCTGTTAGCCGCTGATCACCGCAGAGATTTGGTGGAGGGAAGCTTCTCGACAGTGAAGCCAGCTGCGGACTGGTCCAAGGAGCCTGATCTTCTTAAAAAGATTTTCGCGGAATCGGGCGCTCAGGGCGCGCTGGCCTTAGGAGTCCTAAGAAGGGGAGGTCAGCTCACTCTTGGACTTTATCTTTATCACTTTAGTGACAACAAGCTTCTGCTGAAACAGGAAACGGAAGCTCCGCTTGAGTCCACTCATCAACAACTGCGGGAGCAGCTGCCAGGACTTTACCGCGCTCTGTGGGCGCAGCTTCCCTATGATAGCGAAATCTTATCGCGCACCCAGGATCAAATCACCTTGAGCGCAGGCGCCCGTGATGGAGTGAAGGTCGGCGATAGGTTTATGGCGGTGCAGATTTTAAAACTCGCCCGCCATCCCCACTTTGAGTTCCTTATGGAAACTGAGCAGGAGGCCCTCGGATCAGTGCAGGTTACCAAGGTGGCCGAGCATATGAGTTTTGGCAAAGTGATCAGCGAGATCAGTCCCCAGACCTTGGCGTCGGGAACAAAGCTCATTCAGAGCCAACTTGAGGCGCCCCCCGCATCCATCGCTCTTTCGCCACGAGATGACGTGGCCTTTGGCGCCCACCCTACCGAGTGGAAGCCCGAGCCGCTACCTAGCTTTGGACTTGTTCGGGCAGGGCTTGGAGTTTATAGGTCTCGCACGAAGACCAACCTCGCCACCGCAGGATCTCAAGACACTGGCTCCACACTCACACCTGCAGTTAGCATCGGAGCGGACGCTTGGATGACGGCGCGATGGACTTTGTCACTGAACATGGAACAGAGTGTGTCCTACTTTTCCAATCCGCAGAGCGCCTCAACTCCAGAGGACCTATCGGCCACCTTATCGCGCTACAACGCCTCATTTTTAAGACGAGTCTTTCCCTCCCTGCATTACAAGGATCCGATTCTGGAGCTGGGCCTTGGATACTCCAAGTGGCGCTGGAGTGTGGACAGCACAACACCCTTGGTTTTCACCAACTGGGACCTATCGGGCTGGTTTGTCCAAATGCGCGGCCAAGTGCCCCTAGAGATTGCGCCCAAGTGGTACCTTGGCGGAGACTTTAAAATCCACCTTTGGCCCTCGCTGACAGAGTCACCTGAGACCAGCGCGAGCGATTCAAAAAATTCCCTAACGGAAATCGCGGTGTTTGCAAGATATGCCATGACCCACAGCTGGTGGCTTGAGGCTGGCCTGGATCTGGCCCTGTATTCCGGGCGGCTGTCCGGCACGGGCTCCACCACCGATCCTTCCAAAGGGCTCTCCCACAACCTGGGCGGCTTTAAAGCCAGCATCCTCTACCTTTTCTAATCCGCCGTGTCCACGCTCTGTCGGCGGTTCCCGCCGACGGTGTCGGACATCAGAGGCCCAGCTGCATTTATGGCGCTTGGCTTAATTAAAAGGTGCCTGACACCCGAAAACCACCAAAGACCAAAAAAAAGCCACACTCCAAAGGGGGTGTGGCTTCGTTGAAGTCAGCTTGTGAAAAAGCGACTTACATCATTCCGGGCATTCCGCCCATTCCGCCCATGCCGGCACCAGCCATAGCATCAGCGCCTAAGTCTTTAGAGTCTTTAGGAGCCTCTGCAATCATAGTCTCTGTTGTCAGCATCAGAGAAGCTACAGAAGCAGCGTTCTCAATCGCGCAACGAACCACTTTCACAGGGTCGATCACACCAGCTTTAAGCAGGTCACCGTACTCTTCATGAAGAGCGTTGAAACCGTAGGCAGGAGATTTGTTGCTCAGTACGCGGTCCACAACAATGGCTCCATCCAAACCAGCGTTGGTAGCAATCTGACGGATGGGCTCTTCGCAGGCGCGCTTGATAATTTGCGCTCCAAATCGCTCTTCACCGTCGAAGGCGCTAAGATCGATAGCTCCAGAGGCGCGCAGCAGAGCTGTACCACCACCAGAAACCACACCCTCTTCAACAGCTGCGCGAGTTGCGTTCAGAGCATCTTCTACGCGGGCTTTTTTCTCTTTCATCTCAACTTCAGACGGAGCACCCACATGAACAACCGCTACACCGCCAGCCAGTTTGGCTAAGCGCTCTTGCAGTTTTTCTTTGTCGTACTCAGAAGTTGTGTCTTGGATTTGAGCTTTGATTTGGCCAACACGTCCTTCAATATCTTTTTTATTGCCGGCACCATCGATGATGGTTGTGTTGTCTTTGTCGATGACGATGCGAGCTGCTTTGCCCAGATCCTCTAGCGTAGCTTGATCAAGCTTCTTACCCAGCTCTTCGCTGATCACTTGGCCGCCTGTCAGGATAGCAATGTCCTCAAGCATAGCCTTTCTGCGATCGCCAAAGCCAGGAGCCTTTACGGCTGCAACTTGCAGTCTACCGCGAAGTCTGTTCACCACGAGTGTAGCGAGCGCTTCACCTTCGACGTCTTCAGCAATGATCAGAAGCGGACGACCGGCCTGAACGACCTCTTCCAGCAACTTGATCATGTCGGTCATTGCAGAGATTTTTTTGTCAAAAATCAGGATGTAGGCATCTTCGAGAACAGCTTCCATACGCTCAGCGTTGGTGCAGAAGTAAGGAGACAGGTAGCCGCGATCAAACTGCATACCTTCAACCACTTCAAGCTCTGTCAGAGCTGTCTTGCTCTCTTCTACGGTGATCACGCCTTCACGGCCGACTTTGTCCATAGCTTCAGCAATGATTTTTCCGATTTCAGTGTCGCTGTTAGCGGAGATGGTGCCCACTTGAGCAATTTCTTCGCTGCCTTTTACGGGTTTACCGAGTTTTTTAAGGTCTTCAGTTACAAGAGCTACAGCTTTATCGATTCCGCGCTTAACGATCATGGGGTTGTGGCCCGCAGATACGATTTTAGCTCCCTCACGGAAGATGGCTTGGGCCAAAACGGTGGCAGTTGTTGTTCCGTCACCAGCGTCGTCGTTGGTTTTAGAAGCAACTTCTTTAACCATCTGAGCGCCCATGTTTTCGAACTTGTTTTCCAGATCGATTTCTTTGGCAACAGTCACACCATCTTTAGTGATCAAAGGCGCGCCAAAGGATTTTTCGATAACGACGTTGCGTCCTTTGGGACCCAAAGTCACTTTTACGGCATTTGCCAGAGTGTTCACACCCTTCAAAATGGCGCGTCTTGCATCTTCAGAAAATCTAATTTCCTTGCTCATTATATTCTTCCCCTTAGTTCAAAATTCCTAAAACATCGCTTTCAGTAATCATCAAGTACTCTTGCCCATTGAGCTTTAAGTCCGTGCCAGCGTATTTGCTGAAAAGAACCTTATCTCCGCTCTTTACTTCAAGGGGCAGAACTTTGCCGTCTTCAGTCACTCGGCCCTTACCGGTGGCTACGACTTCGCCACGCTGGGGCTTCTCTTTAGCTGTCTCGGGAATAATGATGCCGCCGCTAGTGGTATCATCCTCTTTGGTGCGTCGCACTAAAATGCGGTCGTGCAGAGGGCGAACATTAAGCTCCATAAAATTACCTCCTGGAAAACAAATGGTTCATTTGTCTAATTATTTAGAAATGTTATTCAAAGCAGACGCAATATGGGACGGACTGTAACACTGTCAAGGTGAGCAAATTCAAATTTTTTGCAGAGTTCTTGCCTGGCTGTAAAAATTACTGAACTGGCTGAAAAAGCACCGCCCGGTGCTGGGCCGTCGCAGGCCCCTCCTGCGAGTGGGTGAGACGCTCAGCGTAAGCCCTTAAAAGCAAAGTGGCCTCTTCCTCAGAAAGTGAGTTCACAACGCGTTTAAAATCCTCAGGGGATTTGAGCTGAGCTGCATAAAGCACAAAATAGTCATGAAGACCCAGCTCCTTGGCCACCTCAAGGTGGAGCCTGGCCTGTTCCACCCGGGACTGAAGCTCCAGGGACTGGGCTTCGGCGTTCTGGGCAGAGCGGTTGCGCAGGTTCATGTCCATGCTAGCGACATTGTAGGTAATTTGGGCCGACTCAACTTGCTTGAGCTTCCAGGTTTCAAAGGAGAACACCGGCTCCTGCGCCCAAGCCACACTGATCCAGCCCAACGTACAAAAGAATGATCCCAACAGAAGTGTCTTAAAGAACGCTATCACGGCAACATGCCTCCTCTGCTTTAGGAGACTATCCAAGAGCTATGCCAACGCCAGATGCACCCAGGTGGCCTTAACCTCTTAATAACATTGGATAACGGACCAACAGCGGCAGCCCTCCTGTAAAGAGTTCAGGAGGAGGCCCCCTCCACCTCGGCGGCAGGAGCCGGCAGCTCTTCGCCAGCCACAAACCCAGCCTCTTCGGGAAGGCTTTTGCTGCCTTTGACCCCAAGGGCCTCAAGCCTGCGGGCCTGGGTGAGCACCCTTGAGTTCAGACGGGTGTAGCCCTGTTCATATTCTTTCAGCGCTCTTTTCACGCTGTCCCCCACCTTCACAAAGCCTTCGACAAAATCTGCCAGGCGCTTGTGGAGCTCTCTGCCCGTATCCCAAATCATTTGAGCATTTTGGGCGAGCTTTTCCTCATTCCAGCCGAACTGGATCACCTTAAGTAGGCCTATGAACGTTGGGGGCGTGGCCACCAGGATCTTCTTCTCTAGCGCAAATTCGACCAGATCCGGCTGGGACTCAAGGGCTGCATAGAGAAAGGACTCGTTGGGAAGAAACATCACGGTGAAATCGGCTGCGTCTTTAAAGTGCTCGTTATAGGCCTTGGTTGATAGCTTGCGGACGTGCTCTCTTACCTGCTGGCCATGGCGAGCCATATGTTCAGCCCGCTCGCCGTCCGTGGTCGCCTCTAAAGAGGCCATAAAAGCATCAATCGGAGTTTTAGCATCCACGATCACGATGCGCCCACCAGGCATGCGCACCGTCAGATCGGGCCTCAGAGTTTTGTCATCACTGATTTGACTGTCCTGGAGGTGAAAGTCGCTGTACTCAGACATGCCCGCAAGATCCAGGCACGTTTTCATCTGAACCTCGCCCCATCTTCCGCGCACATGAGGTTTTTTAAGGGCGTTCTTAAGCCCCTGGGTCTGCTCGGTCAACTTTATGCTCGCCTCCATCACGCGCTTAAGTTCGCCCTCAACGGTGGTGTAGGACTTTTGCCGCTCTTTCTCGATTTGGTGAATCTGCTGGGAGTACTGCTCTAAGTTTTCCTTGAGCGGCCGAACCAGCTCGGCAATGGCCTGCTGTCTCTGCGCCAAGTCACCCTTTGCTGTTTCGGTCTCTTTAGCTAGGTGGGATTTTGCAAGCTCAACAAACTGGCGGTTGTTGCCCTCAAGGGCCTTGGCCGCTAAAGATTGGAAGCTGTTCTCAAGCTCTTTTTTACTAGATTCTATATACTCTTTTTGCCGCTGTAGATGTTCCTGAGCCGCCTCAACCTCAGAGGTCAGCCGCGCCCTTTCCTGAAGCGCCTCGCTCAGCTGCCCCTCCAGGCGCTCGATCTTTAAATTCTTTTCGGCTGCCTGGGAGCGCAGGCCCTCGGCTTCTTTTTCTGTTACCCCAGCCCGCAGCTCAGCCTCTTGGGCTTTCTGGCGGAATCCTTCTAGCTCCTTGAGTCGAGGCGCCCAAAGGCGCTGTACCAAAATGAAAGCGGCCCCAAGGCCCACAACAAAAGATGCTAAAAGAGGTAGTGTATTTTCCATAGCCCAAGGGTTAGCACGGCCCCCACTCCCTTGTCGATTGACCCGGTATAGGCGCGTTGCGCCGAAGCCGTTCAAGAAAAAATAGGCTCACTTTTTTCACCCCAAGCGAGGTCTTGAACTATAGTGGCCCTCTAACAGGAGTGCAAAGAGACATGTCGCAGAGTTTATCTTGGATCGTGCTTGTGATTGCCGGACTCTTTGAGGTTTGCTGGGCCATCGGACTCAAATACACAGAGGGGTTCACCAGGCTCTGGCCGAGCCTGTTCACTCTCACTACGCTCTTGATCAGCATGTACCTTCTGGCTAAAGCCAGCCAGGCCCTGCCCATCGGAACAGCCTACGGAGTGTGGGTGGGAATTGGCGCCTTAGGGGCCGCGATCTTAGGAATCCTTCTTTTTCAGGAGCCCGTTACGGCGCCGCGCCTGTTTTTCCTTAGTCTACTCTTAGTCTCCATTATAGGCCTAAAGCTCACAGCTTAAGAGCTCTCGCCGTAGACCTTAGCGTAGTAGTGCATATCCCAGTGCTGACCCCTGTGAAAGATCGCAGCTTTCAGGGTTCCTTCAAAACTCATTCCGAGCTTTTCCATCACTTTGGCACTGGCCGTGTTGGCTACTTTGCACTGAGCTTGAATACGCTTAAGTCCAAACTCTTGAGCGCAGTAGTCCATCACCGCTTGTGAAGCCTCAACCGCTATGCCTTGCCCCCAGTAGTCCTCACTGAGAGCGTAGGCTAGCTCCATGGCCTTATCCTCTTGGGAGGCCCAAAAGCAGCCCACCGTTCCGATAACCTCATGGGGGCGGATCTTAAGAGTGATCCCTAGCGGCTCCGGAATCCCCCGCGCGTAGTAGTCCAGCACATAGTCTTTAATATAATCGAGGCTGTCTTGAGCGCTGATATGTTTTTCCCACAGAGTGTACTGGCACACGTTGGGGTTTTGAGCGTACTGAAAGATCGAGTGCGCGTCCGCTGGCGTGATGGGGCGAATGATGAGTCTTTCCGTTTGCAAAGTTGGCGGCGTCCAGGCGCTAAGATCGTTTAAGATCTTGGCCACATAGTATTCGTCGTGAAGCTCACCGGCCACTCGCACTGCTTTTTTCCGCACGCCCTCAATTTGAAAGCCCCTATGCTTAAACAGACGGAGGGCCCGCTCGTTCGTCACTCTTACGGTAGCCTCAAGGCGCACAACTCCCAGCTGGGCGGCCTGCGCCTCAAGCGCCTCTAGAAGCTTTTTTCCCACCCCTTGGCCCCAGCACTCTTTAAGAACCATGAGTCCAAATTGGCCGACAAGCTCTCCGAGCGGGTCTTCAGGAAGTGGGGCCTTCAGGTTGACATAGCCAACAAGCTGGCCAGCCTTGAAGGCGCCGACAAGAAGACTCGCATCCTCACCGTGGCCCATCAGCCGCTTCACATAGCATACCGCTGAGGAATAGGGCTGCCCCACAAACTGGAGAGCGTGGGGTTCGGTGGCGCTATCTTTAACAACCTGTTTGCGAAACTGAAGCAGACTGTCGGCATCACTCGCGGTGAGTGCTCGCAGTGTGACCTCTTGATCCGTGCTCAAAACGACCGTTGAGACTTCCATCACTTTTCAATGCGGCCCGAGATAGGCCGTCGGGAGGACCAAGCTCCCATTCAAAGAAGTGTGATAGAGGAGCTAGATTTTGTACACCAGATTTTTTGCAGACCGGCCCCGGCCCCCCAAAAATGGAAAAGCTTCGGCGGGCCAATCCTAGCGGGCTCAAAGCTCAAAACCTTTTATATTCAAAGAGAGAGTGAACTGCCTCTGCTCCTG
>CAYRIE010000002.1:0-2951 GCA_964424215.1 uncultured Pseudobdellovibrionaceae bacterium | reverse complement strand
CTCAAAGCTCAAAACCTTTTATATTCAAAGAGAGAGTGAACTGCCTCTGCTCCTGGTCCAGATTTTCCTCTTGAAACCCCAGAGAGGCATAAAGCCTTCTGGCAATGAGGTTGTGTTCAAAAACGCAGAGCTCTAAGGACCTTATGCCTTGGGCCCTTAGTATTTTCGCACACTGGATCATCACTTTTCGGCCCAGGCCTTGGGAGCGGTACTGAGGCTTCAAGTAGATGTCGTAGCAAAACGCGGTGCCAGCCGGACGATTTAACTGAATCCAAATATAGCCTAGCTGAGCCCGCCCATCTTCAATTAGATACCAGAGGTTGTGGTCCCCTCCTTGAGCCGGTGGGCCACCGAACCTATCTTTTAAAACAGCTGCGGACTCACCTGTGGATCTGGCCGTCTCCTTCACAAAGTTTTCATAGGAGAGCTGTGCGACTTCAGAAAACTCGTCCGGGGTGGGAGCTCTGAACTGGAAATTCATCATGGACCCCGTTTATGAACCAATGGCGGCGGGGGGAAGGAAGATGTGCCATTAAAAAAATGGCTCAGGCGGAGGGACTCGAACCCCCGACCAAGCGGTTAACAGCCGCTTGCTCTACCAACTGAGCTACACCTGAACTCGACTCAAATTAATGACATAGGGATGCGTTTGTCAATCCACAGAAAATGAGCCCCCAGCGGGTCAGTGCCTGTGAACCATGATTTCTCTGAGGCGATGAAGCCCCCTCTCAAGGGGCTCCGATCTGAAGATCCTCTCGCCAATTTGCAGTTGATCTTCGCCCACCCGGTAAATTGTAAGCTTTGTGGAATTAATAAATTCTACTTCCAAAAGCGGAGCCAGGCTCAGCGCCATGGCCTCTGCGGGAGGGCTGTCTTCGGCCTGCACCTGGCAAAATTCGCCAAACCACTTCTCAAGAGCTAAATACTGAACAACTTCGCCATCCTGGCCCTCGCGGTCCACGGTCCACTGGCGTTCATGTTCGACGATGGCCACTTCCGGCGAGTCGGCAAACCGCATAGAGTGCACTCGGTTTTGGCACCAGGCCACGAAGTTATCGCTGTGCTCTCTAAAGCCCAGCGCCTCCATGGTTTTTCCGCCCAGGTCCCCTTGCAGCAGCACGATCGTATAAACACAAAGCCCCAGAGCTACGCCCAACACTCCAACTTTTAAAAACATTCTCAGATATGACATAGCTATAAGAGCTCGGGTTGAGTTGATATGGCGCGCCGAGAAGGATTCGAACCTCCGACCACCTGATTCGTAGTCAGGTACTCTATCCAGCTGAGCTACCGGCGCCCGTGAAAGAACCTACTTATCTAGGGAACAATGCTCCAAAAATCAAGGGATCTCTTGTAGCCAGAGGAGGGCAGATTTGGCAGGATAGGTCAGTTTGGGAAGGGACCTATATGGACACTCAAGAAGTTTGGCTCAGCTCCTTTAAAGAGGCCGAAGAGACGGTTCGCAAATTCTGGCAGGATGCAGGCAACATAAAGCTCTGTCAGGCCTTCTCTGAGGCGCTGCTGGACACTTACCGGGCCGGCGGCTCAGCCTTCTCCTGCGGCAACGGCGGTAGCCACTGCGACGCAATGCATTTTGCTGAGGAGCTCACGGGCAGGTACCGCAAGGACCGCCGCCCCCTGGGCGCCCTGGCGCTGGGGGACCCTAGCCACGTCACCTGCGTCTCTAACGACTACGGGTTTGAGTACATCTTTTCTCGGCAACTTGAGGGCTTAGCCCGCAAAGGGGACCTCCTGCTCGGGCTTTCTACGAGTGGAAACTCCAAAAACGTGATCGTGGCCTTTGAAAAAGCTAAGGAAATAGGCGTTAAGACCGTAGCCCTTTTGGGCCGGGATGGGGGCGCCCTTAAAAGCATGGCCGACCTATCCATTGTCGTCCCTGCAGAAACCTCGGACCGCATCCAAGAGGTCCATATCAAAATCATCCACACCGTTATTGAAACCGTGGAGAGGCAACTTTTCCCCGAGAACTACAATTCTTGATTTGGAGAGCCCTCTATGGCACTTTGACCCATTAAATTCTGACCTGCGGAGAAGTGGGTGAGAGGCTGAAACCAGTTGTTTGCTAAACAGCCGTACGGGTCAAACCGTACCGCGGGTTCGAATCCCGCCTTCTCCGCCAAATAAAAGGCCACCTTTGGGTGGCTTTTTTATTTGGTGGGCAGGTGGGTGAGAAGCCGCGTCGGGTTCGACTAAAACCGCAGGATGCGGTTTTAGAAATGCGAAGCACCCCGCAAGGGGTCGAGCGCCTAGTCGCTTATTCCTGCAGGCCTTTGCCTTTTAGGATTTTGGGGGCGGCTTTTTCTATTCTAGATTGGCGGGTGGCTGACTGCTTGGCGCTTGAAAAGTGATAGATGTAGCCGCGCTGGCGACCTGGAGTTAAAGCTTCAAAGGCTTTTTTCAGGGCTGGCTTTTTCTTAAAAGCATCTTTTAGTTCTTGAGGCACAGGCTCTGGCTTCTTCTTAAACTCCACTTTCTGCCCGCTCTCTTCAATGGCTATGGCCTCATTGCAGTAGGCTTTAATCACTGGGGTTAGCTTGGTGATCTCTTGCGAAGAGATGAACTCAAGTCTTCGCGCCGACTGGGACCTCTCGCCCACATTTTTTAAGACCTTTTTGGCATCTTTCAAAAGCGAACCTTTAAAAAACATAAGGCCCAGGCAGGCCTTAAACGGCTGAATGATGGCGATGTTTTTCCCCTCGTGGGTGTAGCAGGGAAGGTTCCATTTAACCTCCTCCGCAAGAGGCGTTGCCAACATGATGGCGCGCAGCTTTTTCATCTCGGCCTGCCAGGTGGTTTCCTTCTCGATAAGCTCATCAACTTTTGAGTTCTTCGCCATACATCTCCTCATTGGTGTCAGGCACCTTTTAGTGGGGCAGCGCATAGTTTAACTACCAGAGACAGGAGCTTGGAATAGATGTCTTCTACTTTGG
>CAYRIE010000001.1:0-50921 GCA_964424215.1 uncultured Pseudobdellovibrionaceae bacterium | reverse complement strand
GCTGTGTGCTATTGGCTATGACCCTACCGCTCCAAGCGGTGGCTTCTACCTGCGGCACCTTCAGCCATGTGGAAGGTGATGCCAAGTTTGTGAGCGACTCTGAAAAGTCCCAGTGGCTCCAGGTTACCCAGGGAGCATCCATTTGCCCCGGGGGCTCCGTGGCCACAGCCTCGAGCGGCAGAGCAACGATTCAGTTTCCCGCAGGCGAGGAGCTTCACATCTCCCCGAACACCCGTCTTGTGGTCCATGCGATGGAAAGTGAGATCCATTCAAAAAAGAAAAAAGCACTTATGAACCTTATCAACGGTAAGGTTCGTGCGAACATCCCGCCGGACAGCTACAAATCCTCAGACACTCAGTTTCGAATTCGCTCAGAGACAGCTGTGGCTGGAGTCCGCGGCACTCAGTTTGTTATGAGCTATTCACCTAAAACCAAAGCTTCGGAAGTGGTCACTCTTCGCGGCCAGGTTGAGGTGGGTAAACCTGTGGGAAAAAGCTTTAACTTTACTCAGTCCGTGATGGTTCGAACAGGTCAGCGCACCATGGCTACACCGCAGATGCCGCCTACACCTCCAAGGGATCTTCCCGTGGACGAGGTTCGCGGAATTGACGATACCACTTCAGCAGCAGCCCCCAGTGAAGAGCCCTCCCCACAGGCAGAGGTGTCAGCAGGCTCTGAGTCGCAAGCTGAAGCAGGTGCACAGCCGCCAGCGCCCGATAGCTCCAGCGAGAGCCGTGAGCCGGCCAGCGTGAGTCCACCAACCATGGTAGCTCCAGCTGATATGGCACCACCTCCTACGAGCTCCCTAACGGGGCCGCCGGATCTTCTGCTTAAAGAGCCCGTTAGAGGCCACCTTCCCCCGCCCATTCTTTGTGATTTTTGCGAGGACAGAATTGCAGATGGCCCCGCCCATCTGAAGGTGCGAATCATTCCCGGCGAGTAAAACCCTTCGGACGTCTCGTTAAGAGCTAAGCCTTTGAGTGACGATAGGTCCTTGGACCTTTCTACCTTTGAGGCTTCAGCATGAATCGAAACACCCTATCTGTGATGCTTTTGGCGCTTATCCTAACGCCCTTTGGATACGCTCAAGACGGCGGCGAAGATCAGCGCACCGGACTCTATCATTTGCGCTATGGCTACCGCGCCTGGAACCTTGACCCTGCAGCGATCGACTCAGCTAGCATCCTGATGCGCGATAAAAACACGGGCCGCCTGGTGCAGATCATGCTGCAGGAGACGGCGCCCGATAGCTCTATATTTTCCGGGATCTTCTCTATTCGCTGGGATGACGCCGCTCAGCTGGCTACGGAGTTTTATATCCCGCCGCAAAATCTGCTGGACGAAAAAGAGGGCTTTCGAGAGTTGCAACGCATCGTCTTGGCTGGGGAGTTAAAGCCTAAGCCCTTTATCCTGCGCCTCAGTGAGGTCGGTGATCATGTGATTGAGATCTTCGATACGGCAGAGCAAGCAGCGCAGGCCCGGGCCCTCTTTGAAGAGGAAATGCGCCTGAGGGACTTTGCCACCAACGTGATGAGAAGAAGCGGTGAAGGCCTTGAGGGTGTTCATGCAGATGAGCACTTCCTAAAGCGAGCTCTGAGTGTAGAGGAGCAGCGCAAGCTCAGTCAGCTCCGTGCGGAAGTGCTGCGCCAGGAGCAGCTCGAAAGGCAAGCCCGCATCGAGCGGCTCAGTGCCTACCGCATGCTACCTGCGGCAACTCGCCGCTCACAGGCTGAAAAGGCCAAAGCTTTGGGTGCTGAGGGTCTGGCCTTCTTTCATCAAAACAATATAGAGGAGGCTGCCTTAAAGTTTGAGCAGAGCCGCAAGCTGGATCCGAGCTTAAGCGACTATGACTTCCAGTACGGTGCCTCTCTTTACCGACTGGAGCGTTACGTGGCTTCGCTGGCCATCCTTAGGATGGTTCATCATGACAAAGTTCCGGCGGATGAGCTTTGGTACTACCTGGGGCTTAATTACTATCAGATGAATGATCTTATAGCTGCACGGGAGAGCTTTGAAAAAGTCAGCGGCTTGAAGAGCTCAAAGCTGGCGCCTTCGGCGACCTTTTACGTGGCCCTTGTGAACTTAAGACTCCTTAACCTGGATGCGGCTCGGGCCGGATTTCAGGCTGTAACGGAAACCACTCAGGAGGCCAGTCTTAAAGAGAGGTCCCGTGAGTATCTTGTCTACACGGATCGACTGGAAACCTATCACAAAACTCGAAACAAGAAGTGGTCCTTAGCTGGCGCTCTGGGCGGAATTTATGACTCTAACGTTCTGCTCACCTCCGACTCGCTCAGGGATCTGGGACTTGCGACCGACTCAGAGGCGTTAAGAAGTTTGGTGCAAGTGGAGGCTGGCTACCGGCCCCACTACACTGAAAAAACTGAGTGGGCTGCGCGGCTGGGTTTTCTGAATCTTTACAGCATGGAACCAGGCCTTGCCAGCTCGGCCGATTTGCAAAAAGCCGATCCCACCATCTTCACTGTTACAGCTCCCTACACCATCAAAGGAAAGTGGGGCCAGCGCCCCTCCAGGTGGGAGATCACGCCCGGCTATGAAACCATCCTGATGAATCTAGATGGCACAGGAACTAAAACCATATTAAACTCAGCCACCTTAGATCTTTCAGCGAGCGTGGTCATGCGCGAGGACTGGATCAGCAGCTACCATCTGAAACTCCGGCACGATGACTCTCATGTGGCCACGGCAGATCCCGCCACCAATGCCGACGCCTTCAAGGTGGAGCTGAAGTACTCCAACATTTACTACACACAGCGAACGAGGGGGAGCTTCCTTCTACCTGAAGTGGGTTATATCTATAACGCCGCCGAAGGTGAGGAGCAGACCTACTACCGCATCAACTTATCTCTAGCCTACATCTTCCCCTGGATCTGGGGAGCTCACTGGAACCTGCAAGGCTCTTACTTTTTAGCTACCTACCCGGACGGTGTGCCCGACCCTGTGGAGGAGACCACCTCCTCCAGGTCTGAGCAGAATGCGGCGCTGGGCCTGGGCTTTACTAAGCCCTTAGGAAAGAGTTGGACCTGGAGTGTGCACACCAGCTACACCCGTAACACAGCTTCTGAGAGCAGCTACTCCTACTCCAAATGGAATGCACTGACGTCGTTTGGGTTTTCTTACTGAGCATGGATCCTGGCCAGCTGACCTGCCATCGGCTCTAGCTGGCGCGGAGTAAGTCCCAGTTGATCCGCCTCAGCCACAGGACGAGAGAGCAACTGGCCAAAGTCCTGTGCATTTTCCAGCACACCCTGCAGCCATAACAGCTTGGCCCAAAACTGAATCCTCAGACCTTGGATGTTCTGAACCTTTTCTAAGGCGATAAGACTTTGCCCTAAAAGATGAAACAGGTCCCGTCCGTCCTGATCGCCCTCTTTGCACCAGTGATCCACGGTCTGGAGCATGAACATTCCCACCTGAAGCCGGGCGTACTCTGAGCGGACTCCTTGGAAGTCTCTTATCAAAAGCGCATCGTTGATGGGTCTGAGCTTTCCATCCCCCTCACCGGACTTGCCCCGCTGGTAGATAACCTCTACGTAGTGAAACGGCTCAAGCACGCCGCCGCCAAATCTTTTTTTGCTTTTAAGGGCGGCTCTTGCAAACAAGTGGACCTTGGCACCCGTGGAGTTGATCCCCCTCAGGATCAAGTCAGCCTCTGAGTACTTGGTGCGCTTTAAAAGGATAACGCGTTCTTTTTCCATGACTAAAACAGTACAAACTTTAGCGTCATCAGAAGCAGCCCGATGGCGGCAACGTCCGCTATCGCCGTCAGAAAGGGAAGGGAGCTGACCGCGGGGTCACCGCCCGTACGGTGAATCAGCAGCGGTATTAAGCTTCCAAGAAGAACCGACAGGATCGCTTGCAGCGCCAGTGCCACGGCCAGCCACAGACTGATTTCAGATTCAACAAACCACAAGAATGAAAAGCTCAGTGCGCCCAGCACGAGGGCCATAAGGGCGCCAAAGCCCACCTCAACGGCGACATGCCCACCCCAACGGTGGGTGAGCTGACCTGAGCGCAGCCCCTCCACGGTGAAGGTGGCCGTCTGCTGAGCCAGTGTTGAGCTGACGAAAAGAAGCAGCGGGATAAAAGACAGAGTCTCAAGCCAATAGGCTGTGTCCAGGTGGGAGACGCGGGTTAAAAACACATAGATCAGTGCAAAACAAAGCACTCCGGTGCCATAGGCGAGCAAGAGCCAAGGAAACCGCGCTCGCACGTGGTGCCAAAGTCCCGTCTCACCTGACCAGCCCGCTCGTCCCATAGAGAGAAAGTCCTCGGTGGCCTCCTCCCTGATGACATCTATGACGTCATCTACGGTGATCAGCCCCATGAGTTTGTGTTCGGTGTCCACTACGGGAAGGGAGAGAAAGTCGTACTTTTCTACGACGTGGGCCACCTCGGTGGCACTCGTGGTCAGCTGAACGCTGATCACGTCTGTGGACATGATGTCTCTTAGCATCTGGCTGGGCCGAGATAAGATCAGCTGCTTGAGACTGAGCACTCCCACGAGCTGCTCTCTTTTGTTGACGACGTAGATGTAAAAGGCGACTTGATCGTCCTCTTCGCGCTGGATGGCTGAGATCGCCTCCCCCACCGTTAGGTTTTCAGCAAGTGCTATGATCTCTGAGCTCATCATGGAGCCTGCCGTCCCCTCGGGATAGGCCATCAGCTCTTCCACTTCCTTGGAGTGGGTGGTCACCATGGAGTTGAGGATGGCCTTGGAAGTTTCCTCTGGAAGCCGCCTGAGCAGATCGGCCGCATCATCGCGGTCCATCAGGCTGACGATCTCACGAACCTCACCGGTGGTTAGAACGCTTAAGACTTCCTCTTGGGTGGTCTCTTTAAGATAAGAGATCACGTCGGCTTTTTGCTGATGGTCACTTAGAAGGGAAAACACGGTCAGCCGAAGCTCAGTGTTCAGATTCTCCAGCAGGGAGGCGGCATCAGCCGTGTGGGTGCGCTCAAGGATGCGCCGAATGTTCCCCTCAGCCCCGCGGCGGTGGAGCTTAGAGACCGTGGCTTTGAGCATGCGCGTGCGTGAATCCATCAAGGTAGGGCCTCAATTGGTAGGCGTTTTTGTCGAACGTAGAGCATAGCACCCCCGAGGCCCCATGCCAAAAGACTGGCCTGCAAAACCGTAAAACCTAGCGGACCGACGGCGGCAGCCTCTGGAGAGTACAGATTGAAAAGAAAGTACGCTGCTGCCTGCCCCACTCCCACCCCCGCTGGCGAGATGGGAAGAACCGTGGTGGCAGAGGCTAGAGGCACAAGCAAAAAGTAAACTAGAATGGGAATATCTGCCCCAAGTGCTAATCCGGTGAGAAGAACCACCAGAACCTGCAAACACTGACAAAGAATGCTTAAGAGGAGAGCGGCAAAAAGTGTGCTGCGGGCTGCGGCCCAGTCCTGAATCACGGTCGCAAGAGGTGTGAGCCGAGGGCTTAGGCGGCCCAGTCGCCCCGTGATGCTTACGAAAAGATTGGGTCTAAAAACAAAAAGTGCACCGCCCAAGGTGAATGACCAAAACAGCACAGTTGTGATCTGAAAGATGGAGAGCATCTGCGCTCTCACATCGGGAGCCAAAAGAAGAGCTACGTAGGCGAGCAAGAACAACACATAAAACCCCAGTGCGCGGTCGAGCAAAATGGAGCTAGCTGCCTTAAGACTCCCCTGCTTCTGGCCCCTCAGTAAGTAGTAGCCTTTGACAAAGTCGCCGCCCACTCCGCCAGGGATAGCAAAGTTAAAAAAGTTTCCGATAAGGGTCAGGGAGAAAACAAAGGACCAAGGGTGGTGAAAGTTTTGGCTTTTAAGCAGCAGCCACCAACGTGTGTTGTTCAGCGCCAGCGTGAGGCCGAGCAGAGTCAGACCTGCTAGTGCCAGAGGCCAACTGAAGATCCGCTGAAGCGAACCCAAATCCAGCACACCCTTGGCGACCAGCCAGAGTATAAGCCCCAGAGCCAGCCCTATTTTGAGGGCGGTGATAACGACTTGTTTTGCATTTTTGCTCATGGTAACCCAACATAAAATTCAATATTTACCTTTTAAGATACTTGATAACAAGGTTGGAGCCTCATGAAAATTGCCGTGGTCGGTACAGGTTACGTAGGGCTAGTGGCCGGAGTGGGCTTTGCTGACGCGGGACATAAAGTTCACTGTGTCGACAAGGACAGCTCTAAGATCGAAAGGCTCCAGCGTGGTGAGGTCCCCATCTATGAGCCGGGCCTTGAGAACATCCTGGAAACGGCCAAGGACCGATTGGTGTTCACTACGGATCTTGATTTAGCAGTTAAAGAGAGTGAAATCATATTTATTGCGGTGGGAACTCCCTCTCGCGCCGATGGTCATGCCGATCTTGAGCCGACTTTGCAGGTGGTTGAGCAGATCGCCCGGGCCGCAGATGGCCCCAAGTATGTGGTGCTCAAAAGCACCGTACCGGTGGGAACCCATAAGACCGTTATGGAAATATTTGAAAAGGGCTCCCCCCACCCTATCGAAGTGATCAACAATCCGGAATTTCTCAAAGAGGGCACGGCCATTGACGATTTCCTCAGGCCCGACCGCGTTGTGATCGGATGTCAGAGCGAAAAGGCTGCCCAGGTGATGCAGGAGCTTTACAGCCCGTTTGTTAAAAACGGTCACCCGATTTTTGTAATGGACAACACTTCGGCGGAACTCACCAAGTACGCTGCCAACGCCTTTTTGTCGCTTAAGATCAGCTTCATCAACGAGCTGGCGCGTCTTGCTGACCAAGTGGGTGCCGATATCGATCAGGTGCGGAAGGGCTTCACCTCTGACAGCCGCATCAATCCAAAGTTCTTTTATCCCGGCGTAGGTTTTGGCGGCAGCTGTTTTCCCAAAGACATTCGCGAGTTGATTCAGCTTGGAAACAGCAACAGGTCTCCTATGAATATCGTTGAGGCGGCCTACCAGGTGAATGAAGATCAAAAGCGCATGCCTTTTGAAAAACTCAAGAAGCTGCTAGGAGAGCTTGAAGGCAAGAGCATTGCGATCTGGGGCCTGAGCTTTAAGCCGCGCACGGATGATATGCGCGAGGCTCCCTCGCTGGTGCTTATAGATCAGCTCCACCATGCCGGGGCCCAAGTCAGAGCGTACGATCCGGTGGCAGGCCCAAACGCTCAGGCTCTTATGGGTGATAAGTTCACTTTGATGAATGATAAAATGGCAGCGGCCCAGGGCGCACATGCTCTGGTGATCTTAACGGAGTGGAACGAGTTTCAAAACCCGCCCCTTCTTCAGCTTAGGGAAGCACTTAAAACACCTGTGGTGCTGGATGGGCGCAATGTTTTGGATCCTGCCCATATGAAGGCCATGGGTTTTAAATACACTTGTATGGGACGCGACAGCGTCGGAGGCGTAAATGGCTAAAACGGCACTTGTAGTGGGCGGCGCAGGCTTTGTGGGAAGCCATCTAACTGAGCTGCTTTTAGAAAAGGGCTACCAGGTCACCGTGATGGACAATTTGGTCACGGGTCGCACGGCCAATATGGAATCATTCAGATCCCAAATTGAGTTCATCCGCCATGACATCGCAGCCCCCCTCCCCCAACTTAAAAAATTTGACCGCATTTACAACTTGGCCTCACCTGCTTCACCCAAGGACTTTGACAAAATCCCCGTAGCGATTCTTAAGACGGCCTGCTTTGGGCACACCCATTTGCTCGAGTACGCAAAAGAGCACCAAAGCCGAGTTTTACTGGCCTCCTCAAGTGAAGTTTATGGGGATGCTTTGGAGCACCCTCAGCGGGAGTCCTATTTTGGCAACGTCAATCCCATTGGGCCGCGCAGCTGTTACGATGAGGCAAAGCGTGTGGGAGAGGCCCTGAGCTACGCTTACCAAAGAGAGCACGGACTTGATGTGCGAGTTGTTAGAATCTTTAACACCTACGGCCCCCGTATGCGCGCTGATGATGGCCGCGTGATTCCGAACTTTATGAACCAAGCCCTGAGGGGAGAGGCGCTCACAGTTTACGGTGATGGCAGTCAGACGCGAAGTCTCTGTTACGTGAAGGACTTAGTTGATGGCATCTACCGCCTGATGGAGAGCGAGTTCTCTGCGCCTGTAAATATCGGCAACCCGCAGGAGATGACCATTTTAGAAATCGCTCAGGTGGTCTCAAAGCTTGCGGGCGTGGAGCTTAAGGTGGAGCATCAGCCGCTGCCGGAAAACGATCCTAAGGTGCGGCGGCCGGTGATCGAGCGCGCGCGCAAGGAGCTTCAGTGGGAGCCTCAGACAGAGCTTGAGTGGGGCCTCACAGAGACCTTGAACTACTTTAAAAATTTAAGTCTTGAAGCTGCGCCACTCTCTGAACCGACTCCCTAAGTTCTTCTTTAAACTCAGCAGTTAGCAGGGGCAGTGGAATAGCCACCAGCCCCTGCAGAGATTCCAGTGTGTGCCCAGCCTGCAGCATCCATTTGACTGATTTTTCGGATCGATGAAAGTTCAACCCAAAGGGTAAAATATCCTCGTACTTTGAGTCTTTCTCCACCAGGTGCTCTCTTATGGCCGTGCTATCCACACGAGGAAAACGCAAAACAGATCGGTCATAAATTCGTGGACCTTTGAAGGCAAAGCTTTGAGCAGCCAACTGAGTCTGAGCAAACTGTTCAAACTCTTCCACCAACACACGGCTTTCGTTAATATAGGATCTGGCGTTCTGCCACTCCGAAAGATCAAGACATAAGGTGAGTAAATGGGCTGAGAGCGTGAGTGAAATTTTGAACCTCTGCCCGAGCGTGGCCACGGTTCGGCCGTCAGCGAGCACGTAGATAAATCCCTGAAGAGGCAAAGGCGTTGTCCAGAGCTTCGGTCTGCGGTGAGCGGCAAAGGATAAGCCCAAGCTATAGGCTGGAAATTTTAGAAATCTATCTAAAGCTTCTGCAGAAAGGTGCTCGCCGGTGAATGGGTGATCTTCACTGTAGAGCACAAAAAGCACTTCTCTGCTCTTTTCTCTAAGGGCAGTAAGGTTGGCACCGTCCCGCTCAATCCATTCGATTCTAAAGCCAAGCCTTGCAAATCGCAGCGCAATCTCTTCGGCGTAGGGATGAAAACCTCGCTGGAATAAACATACCTTTCGTGTGGTGAAGATTTGTTGTAAACCAAGGGTGATTTCAAACAGAGCTTGATAGGGACTCGGGAACAACTCCATAAGAGTCGAAGACTCCACCTGCCATGACGCCCGTAGCGTCTTTGTTAAATCGTAGTAGTTTTCTGGTAGCGGAAGTTGATGAGTCACTCTCTTTATTTTCGATGACAGAGCCCTAGGGTCAAGAGGAATAGGTCTTGCACCACCTACGAAGGATGATGTGGATGAAGTCTTGGATCTACATTTTAGTACTGGCACTGGCGGCTTGCTCACCTGGGTTTGAGGCCGGCGATCCTATTGCTAACCCCCTGAAAACACAGGATAATACTCAACCCGCGGGCGAAGATCTGGGAGATTTGTTTAGCAGCCAAGATCAAGCTCCCACGCAGGCTGAGGAGGGCTCCAGTGACGATTCTCGTACCGATGAGGGCCCAGTTGCGGAGTTTCCCACCTTTATTGGCGAGGGGCACAGCCCTGCTGAGGCCCAAAGTGAGTCGCCCGAAGGACCAGCACCGATCGACATGGATCAGGAAGAGCGGGATGCCCGTGTGGCTGGAGCGGCCCCTGCCCAAGTTCCAAGAGTAGAGGAGCCGCCCGTATCTGCGCCGGAAGAGGCCCCTGAAGAAATCCATATTGAAGTTCCGCCCGTCCTTGATGAGTCACCGGCCGTCGTAGAAGAAGATCGAACGCCTGAAGAGCCCCTAGGCGAAGCTGCACCGCTCGCTCCTGTGGCTTTAGACGCAGGCCCCGAGTTTAGAAACCCCCATGCCGCTGCGATTTTCGAACGTGCCGATCGCAGCCTGCGCATTCCTTTTCGAATGTCTCCAGCCTACGGAAGATTTTCAGAACGCTTTGACCATTACCTTTCAGGTCTGACTCCTCGAGAGGTAACTGCTGAGAGTCGAGAGTACTTTCGTATCCCGCGCTGCTCGGGAACTGAAGAGGCAACAGTTCAGACTCACTGGCCCCATTGGAGCGACCGCATCTTACGAACGCGCCCCATCGGGATGGCCTTTGTTCCGGGCCTTGGGAACGTGGATGTGTACTCTCCCCTGGCACTTTTAGATGCCAAAGATACCTATGAGTCCCACAACATAAACTATGAGTTTCCCTTTTATGATGTCCTGGCCGAAGTGGAATTTGAGAAGGGGATAGATCCTTTAACCGCCCACTCCGTGGTGAGTAGGGATCAGCTGGCCTTTTTGAGTGTGGCCACAGCTAAGGAAGTTTTTGAGCACAGCATGTCTCATGTGTTCCAAATGACGGTGGACTCGCGGGCAAGCCTTAGCCTTTCCCAAATGTGCCTAGAGGGTCAAAGCACCACCGGCTGTCAGGAGTATGAGTCGACGTTTGAAATTCATCAGCGCGCGCACCAGCTGCAGCGGCTGGCTCTGGCCATCTCTTTGGCTGATGAGAGAAACCGCTGCCAAACCGCCGTGGGAGACTGGGCTGATAATCAAGCCTGCTTTTTCAGCACGAAGCTTTCCCACTCGCCTGAGCTGTGGAATCTTAAGACCTACTACAACCCGCTTAAAAACCTGATGCGAAAATCCAGCGATATCGACCATTGGGGAAATCCTGAAGAGCTCACGGAGGCCGAAACGGCCATCCTTCGCGGTGTTCTTGCCGAGCTTAGCAGTTTGGCTGAGCCGGCTGAAGCCTACCGACAACTTAAGGACAAAGCCGAGCAGCTTTATAAAAACATCACTCTTTTGTTTCCGGCGCTGCGATTTGTAGATGCAGCCGAACTTTCAGAGCAGCAGTACATCTTCGCACTGAACAAGGTCTCTGGAGAGATCGATGAGCTGGTCCCCGGCGGCGGCGACCGAATTTATTATGAGCAGTTTAAAAACCTTAGGTTTTTCCCCCTGGCGACGATGGCCCGAATGGATGAGCGCACCCCCGTTGAGGTGTGCGATATCACCGAGGAGATCCTCTCACCATGGGACCTTGGAGCCACCCTGGATGGGCAGCTAGCTCTGGACCAGAGCTTTTATCTGATTCCGCTGGAGCTTCACAGGTTTGTGCCGCCCCAGGCCCTACTTTACCCCACCTTTGGGGGGAAGGGCTGGCAGTACCTCGCAGAGACTTTCTATGATTTTGCTGAATCCAGAGTTTGGGCCTTTACGATTCAGGCAGGCTCACCTGAGCTGAGAGTGACCAGTCAAGAAACCTCTCAGGTGGCCGAGGAGCTGCTGAGGCAGCGGGGCCTACAGCCCGCAGAGCAGACGGAGTTTTGGACCTCCGGCACAACGGGCGAGCTGTTTAAGTCGCTTATGCTGCCTTAAATTCCGAGCTTGTGGCGTTCCTCATCATCGACGAGGGACTGAATGCCTTTACCGCCGTTGAGATTTTTCCGGTAAGCCAGGTGCTGAATGTCGTAGATGAAGGACTCGCCGTTGGATCCGGGAGTTTGCCACTCAGGCCCCATGCGGATGGCATCCACAGGACAGGCCTCTTCACACATGCCACAAAATACACAGCGAAGAATATCAATCTCATAGGAGATAGGATACTTTTCCACGTTGGGATCTTCGTCTTCGGAAGCCACGATGGAGATGCAATCCGCGGGACAGGCGGTGGCACACAGCATACAGGCTGTGCAGCGCACTTTGCCCTCTTTGTTCACAGTCAAAACGTGGTTGCCCTTAAACCGCGGAGAGTATTCGTACTTCTCCTCCGGATAATTGAGGGTCACCATCTTATCCTTGTTGAACATATTCTTTACGAGCTTCTTTAGCGTCAGAGCCATGCCACTAAAGATGCCAGGAAGTATCCAGCTTGAGGCATTCTCAGGCTTTTTAACTAGACTCATAACTCACCTCGCACGTAAACAAATTCGTTTTTAACCTGCTCCACAGGTGATGATTCAGGCCGGCTCTCGGGTAAGCTCTCGCCCTTCAGGGCACTGGCCAGCTCCACACCCGTGACCGCAGCGTCCACCAAAACCCTGACCGGGCTGATGGCCTGCTCTTTGCCTTGGAAGTTGATAAAAGTTCCGAACTTCTCGACATAGGTTCTTAAAGGTACGAGCAGGCTCTGAGTTTTGGCAGCTCTAAAGCTTGGGTGAAGAGAGGCCGAAGCCCAAATCACCGTCTCAGCAGCGGAGAGCTCGCTCCACTTGGCATCAAAGTCAGGGTACACACTGATGTTTTCTGGTCCCATAACTAAAACCAACTTGATGGAACCTGCGGTGAGGCCCGAGGAGAGCTCAGCCCAAGGCTTTTCAGCCTTGTGATCGGCTAGAACTTTCATAGCACCCTTGGAGTTCGGATTTCGATCGCCTCTAAAGAGGAGGCCATCGAACTTATCAAAATCTTCTGGGTTGTTGATCCAATAGAAAATATTAGAGGAGCCAAGATCTTTACTAAACAGGCCCACCATGGCTGAGATCTCCTCGGTGGTCTGTTGCCCGGTGACCACCAAGGCAATTTCGCTTGCAGAGTAGCTCTTAAAAAGCTTTTTGGCCTGAGCCAGCGTGTCCTCAACCGACAGGTACTCAGTGCCTGAGGCGGTTATCTTTTGACCTTCGGTGAGCCTAAGGGGATACACACCCACCTTCTTATCGTCCCTGGGGCCTTCGATGCGTTGTTCTGTGGCGTTCAAATGTTTGTAGGTGTCGCGCCCTTTGTCACACATCCAGTGGCCGTTGATCTCTGGGTTGAATCTAGGCTGCAAACGGAAAAAGCCCTGCTTATTGTGGGAAATATCAACGTTGCAACCCGTTGAGCAGCCGGTGCAAACGGTGGCTGACTTTTGCAGGAACCATACGCGCTGCTTGAATCTGAAGTCCTTAGAGGTCAGCGCGCCCACCGGGCAGATGTCTACGGTGTTGAGCGAGTAGTTGTTATTGAGCGGCTTGTCTTCATACGTGCCGATTTCAGAGCGGTCACCGCGATTGAAAATCCCCAGCTCGTGGGTCTTGCTCACTTCATCAGTGAACCTTACGCAGCGAGCGCACAGAATACAGCGCTCAGAGTCCAAAACCACGCGCTCACCCAAATCGACGACTTTGCGCTTGGTGACCTTGTGCTCTGCCATCTCCGGGTCGTACTTACCAAACTGCATGTACTGGTTCTGAAGCTCACACTCCCCTGCTTGATCACAAATGGGGCAGTCCAGCGGGTGGTTGATCAGGTGAAAATCAAGTCCCCAACGAACGGCCTCTTTCACCTCATCGATTTGGTTAGAGATGACCATTCCCTCTTGCACTTCGGTGTTGCAGGCAATCTGAAGCTTCGGGTTGCCTTCAATTTTCACCATGCACAGGCGGCAAACGCCGGCCACAGAAAGTCCGGGATGCCAACAGTAGTGAGCTATGTCCTGACCTGACTGCTTGAAGGCTTCGATGATGGTCGTGCCTTCTTTAACTTCAACCTGTCTGCCATTAAGAGTACATTTCAGCATGTGCTTTTCCCTTAACTTGTGAGCGACCTTCGCGAATAAAGAATTCAAACTCGCCGCGGAATTTTGGAACAAAACTTAATACGGGGAAGGCCGCTGCATCGGAAAGTGCACAAATGGTCCGGCCCTTCATGTTGTCAGCCACCTTGCAAATGGTGTCCAGGTCCTGAAGTCGGCCCCGGCCCTGGGTGATGCTGTTTACGATCTTGTGCAGCCAGCCCGTGCCCTCTCGACAAGGTGTGCACTGACCACAGGATTCGTGCTGATAAAAATGAGTGATAACTTCAAGCAGATCCACCATGCAGCGGGTGTCGTCGATGATCACGATAGAGCCGGAGCCGAGCATGCTCCCCATTTCAGCCAAGCTTTCGTAATCGAGCGTGGCAGCTTCGGCTTCGGCCTTGGTCAGCACCGGTGCTGAGGTTCCGCCAGGAATCACAGCCTTAAGAGTTCGCCCAGAGCGAAGGCCGCCGCAAACCTCTTCGATCAACCTTTTCATAGGGAAGCCCAACGGCAGCTCGTAGTTGCCCGGCTTTTGCACGTCTCCACTGACACTGAAAAGTTTGGTGCCGGGTGATTTTTCCGTACCAAACTTCTTGTAGGCGCTTGCGCCGTCGCGAACGATGGGCACCACAGCGGCCAGCGTTTCCACGTTGTTCACAATCGTGGGCTTACCCAAATAGCCCTTCACTGCAGGGAATGGGGGCTTAAGTTTAGGTTGACCCTTTTTGCCCTCAAGCGAGGAGATCATTCCCGTCTCTTCTCCGCAGATATAGGCTCCGGCGCCGCCGTAGACATCCATATCGTGATCAAAACCAGAGCCCAGGATGTTTTTACCCAGCAGACCGGCTGCGTAGGCCTCATCAAGTGCGGCTCGCAAAATCTTGCGGGCTTTAACGTACTCGCCCCGCACATATATATAGGACTTGGGAGAGCCGATGGTGAAAGCTGAGATGATCATTCCTTCGATCAGCTGGTGAGGAGCCCGCTCCATCATCAGCCGATCTTTAAAGGTGCAAGGCTCGCCTTCATCGGCGTTGCAAAGCAGATAGCGCGTTTCATTGTTTTGAGGCAAAAAGGACCACTTTCTACCCGTGGGAAAGCCCGCCCCGCCCCGGCCCCTCAGGCCTGAGTCCATAACTTCTTTTAGAAGATCTGCCTTGGGCATCTTAAGCGCTTTAGCTAGCGTTTCGTAACCGCCGCGGGCCTTATAGCCGTCAAGCGTGCGGTAGGAGTCCTCGTGATAATGCTCGGTAAGTAATTTGACTTCCATTATTTGAGCTCCTTCAGATGGTCCAAGGCACTTTCGGTGGTGAGGTTCTCAACGTAGTCCTCGTTCACCTGCATCATGGGAGCCGTGTCACAGGATCCCAGGCATTCAACGGCGCTGAATTTGAACTTCCCATCGGCGGTCACTTCACCAGGTCTGACTTGAAAGGTTTTAAGGAACTGGGAGAGCAACTCTCGAGAGCCGGCCATGGCGCAGGCCACGTTCGTGCAAACCTGCACGTGGTAGTTTCCCGAGGGATCTTTGTTGAACATGGTATAAAAATGAAACACTTCGTGGATTCGAGATTCGGGAATTCCCATCTCAAGGCTCAACGAAGCGATCGCTTCGGCTGGAACCCAACCCTTGTTCTGCTCCTGAACCTTAAAGAGTGCCGGTATAATGGCCGACTCTATGGTTTCATAGCGTTTCATTTCGCTTTGCACATAGGCTTTGGTCTCATCATTTAGTTGAAACATCTCCAACCCCCTACCTGTCCAGCTCGCCAGCAATTAAGTTCATGCTGCCCAACACAGAGATCACGTCGGCCACCTGTCTACCCTTCACCTGCTCAGAAAAGGACTGATAAATCGCAAAGCAGGGAGGCCTTACTTTTAAACGGTAGGGATTGGCCGAGCCATCGCTTACCAGATAAAACCCAAGCTCGCCGTTAGCTGCTTCCGTGGCGTCATAAATCTCACCCACGGGTGGGCGAAGACCTTTAATCACCAGCATGAAGTGGTTCATCAGACCTTCGATGTTGCCATAAACGTCGCGCTTTTCTGGAAGCGCTACGCCGCGATCTCTAACGATGTAATCTCCAGAGGGAACGTTCTTGGCCACCTGTTCAACGATCTTAAGAGATTGCTTCATCTCTTCAACGCGAACCAGGTAGCGCTCATAGCAATCGCCCGTGGATCCTACGGGAATATCAAAGTCGAGAGTTTCGTAACCGTAGTAGGGAGCCGTTTTGCGAAGATCAAGACTTACGCCTGCAGCTCGCAGCAAGGGCCCTGTGTAACCCCACTGAATGGCCTGCTCTGCAGAGATGGCGCCAATGCCTTGAGTTCTCTGGATCCAAATCTGGTTGCCAGAAAGCAGTGTTTCGATCTCATCGATCCCTTTACGGATTTCTTTACAGGTGTTCAGCACATCCTGCAGCCACCCCGGAGGAGCCTCTTGTGCCATTCCGCCCACACGTGTGAGGGATACGGTCAAGCGCGCGCCACATAGCTTTTCGAACAAGGTGTAAACCTTTTCGCGGTAGGTGAACAGATGGAAGAACCCAGTTAGAGCACCCAGGTCCACAGCATTGGCACCGAGGCAAACGATGTGGTCAATGATTCTAGAAAGCTCAGCTAAGATAATTCTCATGGCCTGAGCTTTGGGCGGTATCTCAATCCCCATCATGCGCTCGACGGTTTTACAGTAGCCGATGTTATTGATCGGAGCCGAGCAGTAGTTCAGCCGGTCTGTGTACGGGATCACCTGGTTGTAAGGATGGGTCTCTGCCATCTTTTCAAAACAGCGGTGGAGAAACCCTAGTTCAACTCCTGCTCTGTGAACCGTTTCGCCATCCAGCTCGGCCATGATGCGTAAGGTGCCGTGAGTGGACGGATGCGAAGGCCCGATGTTCAATGGAATTAGGTTGATGTCCTGGGGGGCCTTGTAAGCGGGATCAAAATCAAAGTGCATGGGCAGTGCCGAGTCGCAGGACTGCTGGTGGTCGGCATCGTAGTCCTTTCTTAGCGGGTGACCCACAAATTGATGGTGGTTCAGCAGACGCTTCAAATTAAGGTGTCCGTCAAACTGAATCCCGAACATATCCCACGCTTCGCGCTCGAACCAATTGGCTCCGCGCCAGATATCCGTCACGGTTCGAACGCTTTCATTTTCTCGCAGCTGGGTCTTAAGGCGCAGGCGCTGGGCGTTGCGCGAGGAGAAAAAGTGATAAACCACTTCAAAGCGTGCCGGCCTTTCAGGGTAGTCGGCTCCGCAAACATCCATCAGAAAGTCAAAGTGCCCCGCCGCTTTAAAGTGAGCCACGATAGGATGAATCATGCCTCTTGGAACGGTCAGAGAGTGATCGCCAAACTGATGGTTCCATACAAAGTCTGGAAACTCCGCTGGGAATTTACTTAAGAGGTCTTGTTTGAGGCTATCGATGTTTGTCATACGGGTTCACCCAATTATCTTTCCACGGACGAGGAGCGTTATCGCCGATCATTTTTTGAAGTAGCATAATTCCGTCGATGACAGCTTCTGGAGTGGGCGGACACCCAGGGACATAAACATCCACAGGGATCACCTTATCCACACCTTGAAGCACGTGATAGGCTCGGTAAAAACCACCGGAGCTGGCGCAAGCACCCATGGAAATCACATACTTTGGCTCGAGCATCTGCTCGTAAATGTGCACAAGAACAGGCGCCATTTTCTCTGTGATGGTCCCAGCGACAATGAGCATGTCCGCTTGACGAGGAGAGAATCTCACCACCTCAGCCCCGTAGCGAGCTAAGTCGTACCGAGGTCCCACTACGGACATGAACTCGATTCCACAGCAGGCCGTACCGTAGGGGAGCGGCCACAAGGAGTTTTTGCGCCCCCAGTTGATAAAAGTTTCGAACTTCGTGGTCAGGCCAAACGACGAGATAAGCCCTTCGTGTTCGTCCTTTTCCTTTGTCACTGCGTGACTCATTTGATCACCTTTTCCCATTGATAATCCCACCGTCACCCGTCAGAGGTTTCAGCATTTGAGCCCGCCGGAGAATTCCGAAAGGCGGCTCAGTTTTCTTGTAGCTGAAAACTACTTGAATTACAGGAATTTATCCAGGAAAAGGAGCCCCTGGGAGATTGGCTTATGCGGCGAATAATAACCCAGCTTTGGGGCCCGGAGGGCTTAATAAAAACGCTGTACCTAACTTAGGTTTCCAGCAGATGCGTCGTGCGCTCCAGGTACTTGTGCAAGATGGCCTGCTCCACACGTCCTTTGCGAAGCCCAGGGGTCGGAACCCGCACCACGTAAGTGACTTCGTCGGGCTTATCGAAATGGAAACTCACCCTCGGTTCGGCGTTTGGGGCTTCAAAACCCTCTTTTTGACTGATTCTTTCTAAAAATCGTTGAGCTTCACTCAGGTAAGCGGCGCTTTCTTCCTTAGCAGCCTCTAAAAGTGAGCTCTGACGCACCTTCCAGTCTTTATCCAAAGGCGCCACCACATGAAAGGCGTGCAGCTGATAACGCTCCCTGCTTTCGTTTAAAACCGGGTGGGAGAGAAAAAAGGAGTTGGGCACCGAAACGATGCGCCCCGTGAACTGGTGAGTTTGAGTCCCTGGACCGATTTCAACCAACTTGGTGCTTAAAAAGTCATGATCGATCACATCCCCGCGGTAATCACCCACGGCAATTCGGTCCCCTACCTCAAAAGGACGGGTGCTGACCCGGTAAAAGCCCCCAAGAACACAAACGATGATCTCGCGGCTGGCCACGGCAAAGGCCACGGCAACAGCTGCCATGGAGAGCGCAAAGTTGCGAAGCTCAGCACCCCAGATCAAGAAGAGTCCAAAGAACAGCAGGAACATCGCAAGGTTTTTGACGTGAACGATGAGCCGGCGGCGATGATCAAAGGAGCCGATCTTGGAGTTTTGAATGCTTCGAACCACCAAATACCTAACGATCAGCAGCCCCACCAAAAGCAAGATCGTGTTGAGCATCATTGGGTTGTTAAGAAAGGGAATCTTATCGGTCAACATGGGCACCCCGGCTGTAGTTCATAGAGTACCCAAATCATTAGGAGGATCAAGAAAAAGCTCTTGCCTACAGAGCTGGGCCTCTGCATCTTAATTCCCATGCTCGAACTGGATTTGGAAACGCCGGCCTCGGACCGACCCTTCCGCTATTACTTCAAAAAATACCGCCGGCTGTTTTCCCTGGGAATCGCGGCCCTGTTTTTCACCAACCTCTTGGATGTGGTGGCGCCCTTACTCTTAAAGCAGGCGCTCGATCAGATTCAAGCGCAAGTGCCGTTTTCCGATCTGCTGCGGACCTGCCTGATCTTTACTGGAACTTTAGCAGCTGTGGCCTTGTTTCGGTATTTATGGCGAATCTTCTTTGGGCGCTTTCACCACGGTGTGGCCGATGACCTTCGCAATGTCATCTTTCAC
The DNA here is from genome assembly GCA_964424215.1 of uncultured Pseudobdellovibrionaceae bacterium. Lineage (GTDB taxonomy): Bacteria > Bdellovibrionota > Bdellovibrionia > Bdellovibrionales > JAGQZY01 > CAYRIE01. Next base: position 31,966 of record CAYRIE010000001.1, on the reverse strand, counting down.
AAGCTCACCCGCCTGGGCTCTTCATTTTTCCAGAAAAGCCCCACCGGCGAGTTGATGAGTCTAGTCACCAATGATGTGAATGCCTTCCGAATGGGAATAGGTCCTGGAACGCTCATTCTCTTTGATGGCGCTTTCCTAACCATCTTCATTTTGCCGGTGATGTTTTGGCTCAATTGGGAGTGGACCTTAAAAACGCTGGTGCTGCTGCCCTTTACACCGTTTGTAATTCAAAAAATCGAGCACCTGATCCACGAGACCTTTAAGGTGCGCCAAGATAAATTTGCCGACCTTTCGGGTATGACCCAGGAGGTGGCTTCAGGAATCAAGGTGATCAAAAGCTACGCCCAGGAAGATCATCAGACCTCCTTTTACGATGTGAAGAGCAAGGCTCTGGAAAAAGCCAGTAACCGCGTGGCGCTGGTCGATTCCATGTTTCACCCGATTTTGGAATTTGCCGTGGCCTGCGGCGTTGCCATTCTTCTGGTGGTTAGCTCAGATGACGTGATTTCAGGTGCCGCGTCCCTTGGGACGTTGGTGGCCTTTCAGCAGTACATTCAAAGAATGATCTGGCCCATGGCTGCCCTCGGAGCAGGGGTGACCTTTGTTCAGCAAGCCAAGGCCTCCTATCAGCGCATCAACAAGCTCATTCAGGAGCCGCTGGATCTACCAGAGGGGGGCGAGCACAGCCTAGGCCCGGTAAAGTCCATCGAATTTCGCGACCTAACGTTCACCTACCCCGGAGAGGCGGTCCCCGCTCTTAAAGATGTGAGTCTGACGATCAGAGAAGGAGAGACCTTAGGAATTGTCGGTCCTGTCGGCGCTGGCAAATCCACCCTTGTTCAAGCTCTTTGCCATCTGTGGCCCGTGCCGCCTCAGTCCATCTTCCTCAATGGCCTCCCGCTGGAGGAGTATCAACGCTCTACCCTGGGACAAAGGATTTCGCTCATCCCCCAGGAAGCTTTTCTTTTTACGGACACCCTCGTAGACAACGTAAGCTTTGGTCTGAAAAGCCGCGCCTCTGAATCTGCCCTCAGACGGGTTTTGGATCAGGTGAACCTTCTGGATGAGGCCAGCTCCATGGTTCATGGGGCCGAATCCGTGATCGGCGAGCGAGGCGTAAATCTCTCTGGCGGGCAAAAGCAGCGATTGGCTTTAGCACGAGCCCTGATACGGCAAAGTGACGTCACAATTTTTGACGACTCGTTGAGCGCCGTCGATGGCCGCACGGAAAGCCGTATCTTAGAGAACCTTAACGAGAGAGAGTCAGGCCAGATCAGCATCATTATCAGTCACCGTCTGGCAACACTTAAGCACGCTGACAAGATTCTGGTATTAAAGGATGGCCAGGTGGAGGCTGTGGGCACGGCAACGGAACTTATGGAAACCTCTTCGACGTTTCAGAACATTGCACGCCTTCAGGGGGCTTTCAGGGAGCTACAGGCGTGAGTATCTACGACGATGAGGTGACCAACCGCATTTCCCTACCCCGGCTGTTCATGAAGCTGTGGCCCTTTATGGCTCGCTACCGCTGGCTCCTGTGGGGAACCGTCCTAGCCATCGTTACCTTTGCGCTTGTGGGGCGGCTGCTGCCGAACATCGTGGGCCGAGCTATTGATGATGGATTCTTACAAAACAGCTACCGGACCGTGCTGGTGCTAGCTGGCATTTACTTTGCGCTGGAAGTTCTAAAAGCGTTTTTGCTTTTTGCCCATCGCTATCTGTTCTTTAAGCTGGGCAACCGAGTGCTCCACGATCTTCGCCACCAACTTATCGTTCACCTGCAAAGTTTGCCGATGAGCTACTTTGACCGGAACCCATCTGGGCGCATTGTGACCCGGATGACGAACGACGTGGAGTCCTTAGGTGAGCTCTTCACCCAGGGACTTATCGAAGTGTTCGCTCAGCTTCTGAGCTTGATCTTTATTTTGATAGCTATGCTGCTGATATCACCCAAGCTGACTGCGGTGGCCATGATCAGCATGCCTCTGATGGTGGGCGCAGGTCTTTTCTTAAGCCACCTCATCCGGCTGGCCATGCGAGAGACCAAACGTCACCTGGCAAGGATTAACGCCTTTGTGGCCGAAAACATCAACGGCATGAAGATCATTCAGGCCTACTCTCAAGTGCCCAAACAGATCGCCCGCTTTGAATCTCGCTCGGAGGACTACAAGCTGGCTCAGTGGCGCACCGTCAAACTCTTTGCACTTCTATGGCCGTCGGTAGCGTTTTTCAACGCTGCCGCAATCATTGCAGCCCTGCTCTACGGCGGCTATTTGAACCGCACCGAAGGTCTGGCGCTGGGTCTTTTGGTGGCCTTTATCCTTCACGTTCAGGACTTTGTGCATCCCATGCGCATCATTCTGGAAAGGTTTCAGCAGTTTCAGAACTCGCTTACGGGCGCTGAAAGGATCTTCACTCTGTTAGATGAAAAGCCTGAAGCCCCGCCCGCTCTTCCGGAGCGCCCCAAGGAGCTTAAAGGTCACATCGTCTTTGACCGGGTCGGCTTTACCTATCCAGGCTACTCGGAGCCGGTCCTTAAGGATCTCTCCTTTGAAGTTCAGCCAGGGCAGAGCATTGCGCTCGTGGGCCGAACAGGCAGTGGCAAAACGAGCATTATCTCCCTGCTTCAGCGTCTTTATGACTACAATGAGGGCGAGATCTACTTTGACGGAACCCCTCTTAAATCCATCCCGCGCCGCTTTGTGCGCGCTAGGATTGGGGTGGTCTTGCAGGATAACTTCCTTTTTCGAGGCACCTTAGGTGAGAACATCTCGCTGAACAATCCTGCGATTTCAACGGAGAGGATCCAGGAAGCACTAGAGCGCGCCCATGCCACCCGCCTTATGGACCGCAGGGGCGGCCTTGGAGCTAAAGTCGAAGAGAAGGGCTCTAACTTTAGTCACGGCGAGCGCCAGCTTCTCGCTTTCGCTCGGGTGCTGGCTTATGATCCTGAGATCTTGATATTAGATGAGGCAACGGCCAACATCGATTCAGAGAGTGAGGCCGCCATTCAGTTTGCCACAAAAGAGGTGACCAAGGATCGGACCAGCCTGATCATTGCGCACCGACTCTCGACGATTCTTCACTGCGATAAGATATTAGTGCTCAAGGATGGGGAGCTAAAGGAACAAGGCTCCCACACTGAACTTCTTGCGCGCGGTGGGATCTATGCAGACCTGTACCGAGCCCAGGGCCTTGCTGGGCAGACCTTAGTTGGCTCACCCAGCACCTCCACCACGAGCGGCTAAAACTACTTCTTCAGCCGATCAAAATCTTTGTGCATCTGCTGAGATTCCGCCCGGTGCTTGCGCCATTTGGAAACTTCGGCAGCATACTCTTTTTCTTTTTCGGCCCAGAGTTTTTGCTCTTCCAGAAGAGCTTTATTCTTGTCATTGAGGCTAGCCGTCAGCTCCTGAACGGACCGGTTGCGCTCAGCAAGCTGAGATTTCATCTGCTTAAGCTCCTCAGTGCGGGCCTGGTAGACTTTGATATTGTCTTCGCGTTTCTGAATGTTAGCGCGCAGGCGCTCAAGAATCTTTTCGATCTCAGCCATCTTTTTCTGATCTTCATTGATCACCGAGCGTTCCGCCGAAATCTCGGTGTTCAGATCAGCAATCGTTTTCATAATGAGCTGCTCGTTCTCTTCCACGGACCGGATGTTACTGGCCACCTGGGCTCTGGACTCTTCCACTCCTTTTAGCGCCTGGCGAACCTCTTTGACGTTATGCTTAACGACTTCCAGGTTCTCTTCGTATTGCTTTAAGTTGTGATTGCTGTTTTCGGCATTAGCTTTCAGGCGCTCCACCTCGGCCGCAATTTCAGTTTTGGCCCAGGCCACGGAGGCAGCTACAGCGAACACAGCGATGGTTAGTAGTCTAAATTTCATGAAACTCTCCCTTAATCTAATTTCTTTCCGGACAATTGCTTTTCAGTGAGGAGCGGTAGTGGCCGATTTCATCTGCCCAGTATTCGCCATCAAAGGACCACCGCAGCTCCTTAGACCTGGGCATGACACTTGCGGGAACCCGTTTGCCCGCCTTCTCACCACCGGCCAGTTCGAACCGAATGTTCTCTCCACTGCCAGAGAACACCTCGTAGCGCAAAAACTCGTTGGCTTCTAAAATGCGTGCCAGTCCGTCTCGCATCCGGTAAAGGCGAGCGGCCAACTTTTTCTCAATGTCCGCGCGAGTACGGTCCAAAACGCGCGCGGTTCTTACGCTGGCGGCCCTAGCGTAAGAGGGCAGCAAGGTGCGCGTGCGCTTATGAATTTCTAGGATGTATTTGTAGCTTGCCAGACGCTGCTGCTCAGACTGAATCTCTGCCTGAACCTGTAGCTCGGTTCGCACCGACTTGCTCTGAGCTGTGCCCAGGGATTTTAACTCTTGATCTAGGCGAGCTAGCCGCTCCTGAGTAGAGCTGATGAGGTGATTGGCCCTATTCATATTTCTGCGAATGGCGCCATCTAAGTTTTGAACCTTCTGCTTTTCGTCCACGTTGCGGTTGAATGCTCCTTGAAGGTTCAAAAAGTCTTTATGCCGCGCCATCTCGCGAATCACTTGGGGCGGAAGCCCATCGATGTCGCTGGTGGACTTAGACCGCATATAGGTTCTCACCGTCTGATAGAAGTTTTTGGCATGCCGGTTTTCCTTGATATAGCTCTCTATTTTTGCCAGCGCTGGGCGATAGTCCTTCTCCAGGGTGGAAAGCGTTCGGTAAGCGTCAGCGTACTGGCACAGGTTCAGGTAGCCGATGGTGCGGACAACGTAGGACTCCGGCTTGTAGACGTACTGAAAAAAGGGCGAGTGGATCGAATACATATTTCCGATGGCACCAGCAAAGTCACCGTACTGCAGTTGGCTCCAGCCCATTTCAAGTAGGGACTGGATCCAAAGCGGATGGTTTTTATCCACGGCATGGAGGCTCTTTTGAGCAGCCTGGAATTTGCCGCTTTGGAACTGAAGCCGCCCTAAATTCACAGCAGCCAAAGTCCGAACGTCTTGATCCGTGGAGGCCTTAAGCAGCTCCATTAACTTTTCTTGGGTCGATAGACTTTGCTTTTCACTTCCCAAAGCGTATTCAGCCACGGCCTTCATATAGAGTGCTTGAAAGTATTTGGGGTGAGCCGAGGGGACCTTAGCGCCCCAGTCCCGCGCCAGTTTGTACCTGCCCGTGGCCGCACCGTACTCAGTAAGAACCATAGCAACGTCAGCGGCGCGCTTGGGATCTTCCATAATTTTAAGTGCGGGCTGAGTGATGGACCTTAAAAGGCCACGCGAGTAAGCCTCCAGATGTTCGTACGCAATATCGCTTCCAAGAGCACCCACAACGTCGGCCACATATTCAGCTTGGCCTCGATTCATCACCTCAACGGCGCTGAAGGCGGCCTCAGACTTTAGATCCAGACTCTTCTGGCACATGGACAGATGATAATAAGCCTCGCCGGCGTGATCTGTCTTGGTCAGCCTGTGAAGCAGCGAGACGGCAGCTGAGCACTGGTTGTGGTTCTGAATCAGAATCAGGGCACTGAGCATGTCTTTGTCGTCTTGAGTGAATTCGTTAAATTCTTTAAGTTCAAGAGCCGCCAAAGGCTCAATAGCGGCCTTAATTTCAGCCACCCTCACTTTTAGATCATCGATCTGCTTGTTGGTGAGAATCTCAACCTCGTAGGTCTTGATGGGTCGATGGGCCTGCAGGGTCATGTTGGCTAAAAACTTCTCGTCCTGTGCGCTCAGCTCCCGATCTTGGTGAATCTTAAGCGACATGTCTTTGGTGATGCGAGCCATATCAAAGCTTGGGACCTTTAAGTCTTTACGGCTCAGTTTGGGCTCTCTACCCACATTCAATCGGGGAAGGTGCACCTTCTCACCCGCTGGAACGCGGACTTGGTAGCGCGGCACTCCGGTTTCACTAGCTTCCAGCTCCGGCCCGTGAGGCCTTGCCTTACCTTGCTCCGTAAGGATTGAAGAGCTGCGGACCCGCTCGGTGGCCTCAGCCACCTGTTCAGGCGAGTAGCTCTCAGCGATCGCCGTCAGCTCGTCTGTGACCACGGGCTCAACACCGGCCTCTTTTTGAACTTTTTTGGCCAGAGCTTCATTGCGCTCTTCTTCAGAGGGCAGCCAGCCGCGGCTGCGCGCCTCCGCTTTGACAGTTTCAATTTTTTCCTTCGTCCAAGACTTCAGCTTCGACCAGGAGCTGGTCGGCGGAGCCGGGGGCACCGGATCGGAGGTGAATTCCACCTCACCTGCAGGATCGACAAAGCGAGCCTCAGCAGGTGCGGCGGCAAGCACCAGCAAAAAAAGCAGTAAGGGTAGAATTCTCGAGCTGCGCATCACTGTCCTCCGCCTCCGAAAAGGTAGGTGAACCCAAAGAGCAATGAGTTGGAGTTGATCACAACCGAGCTATCGGTCTCCCCAGTGCTGTGCCTTAAGACGTCGTTTTTGTACCAACGGTTCTTAAAGTCGAGTCGGAAGGCGAAATTTCGATTGAGAAACACCACCTGAGAGACGTCCAGAGAGAAGCCCAGAACTGAGTTCTCTTTTTCCCGGTTCAGTGCCGTGTTGACTTGGTCGCGGTAATGCTGCTTGTAGGTCACGTACTGAATCCCGGGGGAAATGTACATGTCGTAGTACAAAATTCGTTTCTCAAGAAAGCTCATCTTGGCGTAGAGAGGAACCCAGTTAAAGCTGGCTCCAATGGATTGTTGGATCAGGTTGTGGTTGGGTATGGTGCCATGTGAGTTAATAAAGTCACTGACAGCCTTTGAGGGCTTTCCACTGTGGTCCGTGTAGTTCACTTCTATACCGTAGCGCTCGGTTGGAAAGTAGTTGAGCGTAAGGGTCATGTCAGTAGTGTCCACATAGGTGTCTGTGATGACCGTCCCCAAGCTTAAGCCCACGCCCAGCCGCTTGACCTTGGAGTAGGTGCGGTTTTGCACGACGTTGAACTCCGTGTCTCTGGGGGTCCAGTACCTTTGCTCAAGGTCACTCACATCGAGCTTTTCATAATCCCCCGCCGGCGCATTCGCTCCTTTGGCGGGTGCTTTGGCAGGTGCTTTAGATTGAGCCGACAGACTTAAAGCGAACAGGGCGACGGCGGCCGCGGACCCTAGTTGGCCCAGCGCGGGGTAGAGAAATTTTAGCATAACGTGCTCCTTTTGGGGTGAGTGGCTCTAGCGTCAGTTAGTACTCTTGAACAGGAAGGGGTAGGTGACTTTGACCTGCGTCCCGCCTTTCGGTTCCGGAAACTTCCACTGAGCCACACGCCGCAAAATACATCCCTCTACCGTGGCGTCTTTTAATGTTGTCTGTCCAATGGAGTGTGCTGACACACCCCCATGGGCAGCAATCGTAAACTGAATTTGAACCTTGCCATAAAGATCAGGATTCGCACTCAGTTGTCGTTCATAGCAGTATCGGATTTGTCCGAGCTGACTTTTAATATAGTTGGCGATAACTTCGCGGTCTAAGCCGCCATCCACCTCAGCCTCATCCTCCATAATTCCCACGTCAGCCGTTCCCACAGAGCCTGAGGAGAGACTGCCTACCCCTTTAAAATCTGAAACTCCCCCTCCTCTACCGGAGGTCCCCACTGCCGCAATTTGATACGGACTGGAGGCTGCTGTTCCATTTCCACGCTTCACCCCGCTGCCCTCCACTGAAGGGAGGCCGCTGCCTCGGAGCCGGCTAGATGAGGTGGGTGCGTTGGGCCCTTGGGCGGATGCGAGCCCTCGTGAACTGTCAGCTCTTTGGCTGATGCGCCCGATGATCTGTCCGAGCTGGGCGGTGCGGATGTTGGTCAGAACCTTGGGTCCATCCTGCACTCTTGCTGTGGGCGCACCCGATGAGGGTGCGGCTTTACTTGGTATTTTGCTGGTGGGTCCAGCCTTCTGCTGAGCGGTTTTTGCTACTTTCTGTTGAACCAGTTTTCTACGGTTTTGTTGAGCGTCGTTTCGTTTTTCTTTCAACACCTCAGGATCTAGCACCATCTTGGCATAGACGTTGGACTGCTCCTGAAGGGGCTTTGCCTCCGTAGCTGGCTTTAGTACCAACAAAAGAAAGCATAGCAGTGCAAAGGTCCCCACACCGACCAAGGAGATCTTTTCGCTTTCAGTGAGTTGGAGTTTGACCTTTTCAAGCTCCACCTGGGGAGCTGAGGTTAGGCGCTGCTGCACACTGAGTCCATCGAACCTACTTACGACCCACTCTCTTGTGGTGGGAGGCGCAAAAATCATGTCCTGAGCGCCCCAGATGAAGCTCTCCTGGGGCTTAAGAACGGCCGTTCGCAAAATCTCACCGTTTCGCCGAACGACCACTTGGTGCAGAGTCTCCCCTGCCTGGGCAGCCGGAGTCTCCTCCGGCTTAAAGAGCGTGGATTCAATGTGAATGGGAATCAGGCGGATCTCATGGCTTCCGATTCTAACGGACGTTGGCTCCTGAATGGTTTTTTCGATGATGTTCTCACCGTCCACACGGGTGCCCGTGGGACTGGCAAGGTCCATCAGGAGCCATGTGTCGTCCACATGCTCCACCAGAGCGTGAATGCCATTAACGTCCTGACCCATCAGCCGAATGTCCGCCGAGGGCGAAGAGCCAAAGATGACTTGGCTCTGATTGGACTTAAACCGCCGAGACTTCAGAAATCTCTTGTTGTAATAATGCTCGACCAGCAACTCACGCCGACTCATTTGGTCACCTCAAGTACTCGATGGACTCTTTGATGTTGTTATCAAATTCGGTCTTCACTTTATAAAGGGGCAGAAAGTCCACTCCCTTTTTTTGCAGGAGGTAGGCCCCGTCGGGGTTCTTCACCTTCCCGTCGATGTCGACCCCGTCAAAATTCACCTCTTGCACCTTTTTGCTACGCCCCGATTGGGCGAATACGGTGGCGCAAGCTAAGCTCAAAGCCAAAGTCACAATGAATTTAATCATCCTTAGGCCCTTTCCTCTCGAGTCGCTGGTGCTCGTTCGTTTTGGTCGTTCTGCTCGAGTAACTTTTTAATTTGATCGATCTTATCTTTCACAGGCGATGAATTTTGGGATCTTTTCGCCTGAAGCTTGAGAACATCCTCGTAGGCTTTCAGTGCGGCTCGGAGATCCTTCAACCCCTGCTCGAGCACAGAGGCCCGCTGGAGTTTGAGCTCCAAGCTGTCCTTATGAGCCCTTAACCCTCGCTCCAGAACGTCCACTGACTCGGCCCACTTTTTCCGCGCTTCGTAGGACTGGGCGAGCATCTGAAAGTGCACGACCTCCTGGAGTTTGTTTTTTCCGAAGGCTTTGGCCAAATGCTTTTCGGCGCGCCCCAAGTCTCGGTCCAGATAAGCTTGCTGTCCCAAGTAAATGTGGGCGTCCACCAAGTTGTCGTCTAGCCGAACTGCTTTTTCAAAAAACTGGTAGGCTCCAGGCAAATCACCCACACTCAGAAGAACTTTAGCTTTTTGGTAGTTCAGAAGACCCAGGTCCACAGCTGTTTTGGCCAAAGCGGCCTCAATGAACCATAGGGATCTATCGGCGTCCTTGGCCTGATCGTAGTATAAGGACAGATAATAAAGTCCCCAGGGGCTGTGATAGAACTTTTCAGCAAGAAAGTGACCCAGATCTTTCACTGTCGACCACTTCTGCTCCTGAACACACTTGTTGGCTACATCGTTAAGACGCTTCCACGTCATGGAAAGCCAAGCTTCTCGGTTCACTGTGCACGTACCCGAAACAGAGTGAGCTTCAGTGCCGTGAACCCCCTGAACGAAGGGCACGCTCTTGGCCGAGCCGGACTTCGCTTTAGGACCCGTTGAGGCACATCCTGCAAGAGCCAAGCTGATAAGCCAAACACGGAGTAGGTTCATGCATCACCTCCCCGAGGTAGATAGGGCTGAGGCTGGAAAGATCTTACATCTAATCCGGCTGGTTGGTGGTTCAGTTGGTCCAGCCAAGTTTGAATCCTGTGGGCCGAATCGTCGCGAAGTTTAACGTCTTTGGCAAAACGGAGTGCCTGCTCTACACCTTCGATGCCCTTTTCCTCCATGGGGATAGCCAAGTTCTCAAGTTCCGCGCGGAACTGAGCCTGCTCTTGAGCGCTCAGCTCCTGGGGCGCACTGATCGTTCGCATGTCTTGGGCATAGGTCAGGTAGATCTGAGCTAGGCCTTCAAGGGCTTTTAAAGAATACTCGGAGTCGCGGTAGGAAATTGTGGCCTGAAAAGCCTGCTGAGCCTTTTCCAGCTTTTCCGTTTTGATGCCTAAAACCAGAGCTAACCTTTCGGGCCGCGCCTTCACACTCTGCTTTTCAAACTCGTCCTGGAGCACTCGTGCTTGAAAGTACCTGGCCTTGGCTTTGAGGTGACTTGGCGCTGCTGAGCTGCCCACAATTCCGCTAGCCGCCCTAAAGGCACCAGGGAGGTCGCCCTTGGAAAAGCTACTTTCGACCTGTTCGGCAAGGAGCTCAAACTTGTAGGCCGACTTGGGTAGGGCCAAAACTCTCTCACGCAAAAGCCTTTCCCGAGCCTTCATGCCTCTGCTCTGAGCCAAACGGTGCCATTTGGTTAAAACTCTGTCCTGATCGGCCGCCGCAGATGATGAAAAGAGTTTATCGTAAAGACCATCGGCCTTGCTATCAGCTCCGCCGAGAGCCCAAAAGTCAGCCGCAAGCTCTAAGGTCTTTTGCGCCTCAGCTCCCTGGCTCAGCTTTGCACCCATCTCCAGTGCGTGTGCGGCTTGATCAAGATGACCCATTTTTTCAAAATGCAAAGCTGCCTGGACGAGGCACTCTTTGGCCTGATCGTCCTTAGGGTAGGCTGCGGCAAACTCCAGACACTTCTGGGATCCCTCTTTGTACTCTTCAGCGTCAAAGAGAATTTGCGTGGCATTCCACCAGGCTTTAGAGGCCAAAGGAGATTTAGGGTTCTCTTTAGAGAAGGCCAAAAAGCTTTGGGCTGCCTGGATGCCAGCACCCGCTTCTACTGAGGTCTGCACTTCGGCGAAGTAAGCTTCTTGATAGATGTTTTTGACCTTGGCCTTGCGCTCTGAAGATCGGGTCATCTCCCCTACTTCCGCAGCGGCTTGCTTCAAATCTCCGTACCTTTTTTTGATGTTCAGAATATCCAGATAAAGATCCTGCGCACGCTCTCCGTTCTCAGTCCCCTTATGCGCCCAGCCCAGCTCTTTCAGTTGAGGCATAGCTTCATCGTAGCGACCTTTTTGATAGGCGATAAAGGCCACTTTAAACCGCAGATCCAGGCTGTACTTTCCCTTAGGTGAATCCTCAAGGTAGGAGGTCACGAGCTTTTTAAAGTGCTGCTCGTCCTTATCGTTCCAAGTATCGCCTGTGGCGCGCTCAAGGCTAACAATGGCAGCGTAGTTCCCGTCGTGAAGCAGCTGCTGAGAGGGCTTAGCGGTTCTTACAAGGGCGTAACTGCCTGAGGCCTTACGAAACTCTTCGCCGTTAAAGAGGAGCTCACCGTAGTTAAAGCGCACCTGAGCCATTTCCTCGGTCACCGGATCCGCAAACTCTAAGTAAGCCAAATAGGCCAGCGAGGCGCTCTTTTGGAAGAGTTCATGCTTGTTGTTTTTAATCCATAGCCCATGCCATTTAGATGCAAGGTGGTGGGAGCTCTCCACAACCTTGCCTTTACAGCTGTCGAAAAGCTCCACAGCTTCTTCGGCGGGCATTTTCCCGCGCGGGGCCAGTCCCTTACAGTATCTGACAAAAAGGTTGAGGCGCTCCACAGCCTTGTCTCTGTTGAGGGCGCGCTCATGGGTCATGAGCAGCTCATCATAGGCTGCAATCACGGCACTCTTATCGGGAATCATATTGATAACGTCCAGCAGGACCACTTCAATGTCCTCGTGCTTACCGTGACGCTTGTAGATTTCTGTGAGCATGTGAACCTGAGGCCAGGCGCTCAGCTCCCTGGACCACTTCATAAAATAGGCCACAGCGCCTTTAGCCTTCATAACGTCGCTATAGAAAAGCGCTAAATCCTTAAGAGCCTCTGCACGCAAATCCAACCGGCTATCGAGATTGTTGTCTTTGACGTACTGACCGTAGGTGACCACTTGCTCAAGCTTTTTCATAGCATCTACGGACCTCTGAAGGTTGTAGTAGGCCCAGGAGGCTTTATACATCCCGTAGGAGTAAGCTCTGGATGCGGGATAGTCCTCGATCTTTAGAAAATGCTCCAGCGCCTTTTGATAGCCACGCCGCTCGAAATTGATCTCGCCGATAGCTAGGTGGGCATCGGGCACAAGGTAAGAGTTGGGGTGCTGTGCGATAATCTCCCAGTAGAGCTTTTCAGCAGAGCGGTCGTCGTTGATCAGCTGCCGAGCAAAGCCGCTGTTGAAAAGCACTAAGTCCATTTGTTGGTACTTAGGGAACCGGCGGCGGATGTTGTCATAGGTGCTGATCGCCTGCTGGATTTCTCGCTTCTGAGAGGCCTTTTTAACATGTTGAGGTGCGAGCTTGGTCACTGTATCGCTGTGCCGATGGATTTCAAAAAATCTTTCGGTCTTAGCCCGGCGCATGTGCAGCTCCGCTAAACGGAACAAAAGTTCCACTTCAAGAGCCTCTCCGCGATGCTTTCTGAGCAAATCTTTAATCTGAGCGAGCGCTTGATCCTCAGATTTTCTAATCAGCAGTTCGGCTTGCAGCGACTTTTTCTCGTTGCTCATCTCATCTCCGGGAGTGAGCCGGATGGATTCCAGCGGCGCCTGAGCCGTGACGGCTCCCCCGAGAAATAGTACTAAAATGAGGGTCCAAACTCTGCTGTGCATTCTCACTCCGCCAACATCGTAGCCAATTTCAAATCGCCGTAACCAGCTAACGAGGATGTGTACATAATCTTTCTTAAGACCTCATAAGAGAGGCTTCTATCTGCCTGCATCAGAACCTCGCCCTTAAAATCTAAGGTTGGATTCACCTTGGCGATCTCTTCAGCTCTCTTAGCTTCAGATTCCATCTTCTCATGAAGCTTGACTATCAAATCTGGATCCTGACCGGAGAGGTCCGTCTCCAAAATCTTGGAGTCCTGAAACGTGATAACCATCTCATCGTTGACGAAAACCCCTAGGGGAGAGACGACCAACTTGAGGGCTTCAATGGGCTCCACCATCGCGGTAGAATCGGGCAGACGCACTCCATCTCCCATAGGCGGAACCACTGCACTTGAGGAGAAGCTTTTAAGCAGGAAAACAAGCAGGATGGTCAATACGTCCACCATAGAGGTGAGCTGCACCCCCACGCTGCTGTCCTGTTTATTAAAGCGTTTCATCGTTTCGGATAAACGTCCCATTTCAGCCCTCTACCAAATTGCCAAAAATGACCTCCGGAAACATAAGTTCCGTGGTGTTTTTCTCGCCAGTTTCTCTGTTGATAATGTCAAAAGTTTCGCTTTTAGATCCCGTAGTTCGAGCTACATCGAGCACCTTTACGATTTCGTCATAGGTCACCGCTGGTGCAGGGTTAACGGACATCGAAAAGACCGTGGGATGGGCGCGCTTGATCCTGATTAGCTCTGAACGGAGCTGATCCAGGTTCACAGTAGCCGCTCCCTCACTGCGCTGAGGCCCGACGGTGTTTTTGGAGACTTTCCCGTTCACGCTCAGGTTAATACGCACACTGCGGTCTTGGAGCACATCTACATCCAGAGTGATAAGCTCCTCTCCTGAAGCGTTCTCGGCGATAGCCTCGGCGATAAACTGAGGAAGAGGTGCCTCGATCACTTTGATCTTGATGAAAGCAGCAGTCAGCAAAAGCATCGGAATAAGCACAATCATGAGGGACAACGTCGGGGTGAGATCCAGATCGTTCTGAACCTCCCCTTTCACTTCGCGCTGAATCCTAGACTTTCTCACGTTCTACTCCGTCGATTGGAAAGTGGTTAAGATGCCCGTGGGACAGGAGGGGCCTTTTGAGGAGCACCACCTGCTGCACTGCTTTGCGGGGCCACATAGTGCCGAGTTGTTAGAGTGTCGACAACTTTAGCTGCGTGCTCGATAATCTCCTCGAGCATGCGCGACTGTTTGTTATGCAAAAAGGTGTAGACCACAAGAGAGGGGATCGCCACGATCAGACCCATGGCCGTCGTGTACATCGCAATGGAAATACCCTGGGCCAGCAGCTCGTTCTTTTGGGAAGCATCTGCTTGGGCCACGGCCGCAAAGGACATGATCAAACCCTGGATCGTACCTAAAAGTCCGAACAGAGTGGACACGTTGGCAAACAGCGAAAGGTAGTTGAGTCTTTTCCCAAGCTTGGGGATGACCTCAGCCATGGCGATATCCATACCCTGATAGATGGACTCATCATCACGGTCGGATCGCTCCAAGACAGCTTTGATCACGTGGGGAAGGGGTTTTTCGTCTTCCTTGGCGCACAAGGTAACAGCTTCAGAAATCTGATCTTTACCGATCAACTCCTGAATCTTCTTCATAAAGCTGTCCGCATGGATGGAGTACGTCTTAAAAAGAACGTAACTGCGCTCAGCTATGAGCAGCACGGCAACAAACGCGATTCCTACGATCACGTAACCAAACACTCCTGAGTCAACAATCATCTGCAACATGGTGTCCCCCTAAATTCCTTCCTTAAAAACTCTTCTTAAGACTTTCTTTAATTCCAATGGGATCAAAATCTATTTGTACAAGTGCGTCCGCCTTGGGTATGGCCGAGCCGTGAAAGCGAATCAAATTGAACTCGCTGACATAGGACCAGCCATTGACACTGCTTTTGGGCACAGCCTGACCGTTAACCTTCACCCGCACGGTGCTAAGATCAGGAACCCGGTCCAAACGGATATCGGTGACATATTGAATGACGCGGCTACGGATGGACCCCACCGCCACACCTAGATCGGCCGTGCATATGTTTTCCATCACCCCGCCTGAAGCTTGGGAAAGTGGAAGATACTTGTAGCCGGGCACATACTGCCCCTCAAAGGCCGCGCAGTTGTAACCACCAGGAAGAACACCAATAAAGTGACTGACCCAGCTGCGCTCCCCCGATGGTAGGGGCGGCTTCAAGCCATCCAGCAGAGCCACGTAATCGAGGGCCGGACTGGTGTCATCTTCGTTGGTCAGAAACACTAGGACTAAGAGTGCATCGGGCCTGAAAAACTGACTGCTAGCCAGGCCGGCTTCTCGCTCAAGTGCCGTTTGCATAGCCTCAAGCCCCCGCTCAACAGAACCACCGCCCTCACCCATAAGGGCGATTCGATCCTCAAGGAGTCGGTAAAGCTGAGGGGTGTGAGCTGTCAGAACTTTGGGGAAGCCGACAAACTGGCCGCGCTCTCCAGCGGGCCGCATGTCCATAGTGGTCACGGCGATCCGGAAGTCCAGTTTGGTGTCAATCAGAGCCTCCAGAAAGTAAGGTGTCTGCTCTGATAGATCCACCTGATGGGCGGACATGGTGGCTGAAGTATCAACCACAAACAGCACGTCCACTTCGTTGTTGTAACTTAGGTTCGTTTCGATAACTTCCTGAGAAGGCATGATCGAAAACTGCTGATCGGTAGAGCAGGACAGAACGAAAATGACGGACAGCCATAGCCCCGCTCTCAATAGCTCAAAATGTTTTTCTGATTTGCATGCACCCATATCGTTCCGTTTCATGTTGCTGGTTGCGCTCTGGAGGGTACATGCATAGGTTCGAGCACAGCTGACTAACTAGTAATCTGATCAGGTCTTAAGCCGCCACACTTCCCTTCTTGTCGGCGTACTCTTGAAGTGCACGCTGCGTGGTCGTGTTGATCTTAGTGAATTTCACACCGTATCTAACGGGAGAATCACTCCCCTTGGCGTCTTTCACATACTGCTTAGAGACGATCTCACAGACCGCATTGAAGGCGGGCACACCGTCTGCTGGTTTAAAGTGAAGGTAAAGCGACTGACCCGGGTTCAGTGAGGCGTTTTGAATCACCACTCCCGCGCCACCTGCGCTGATCTCTAGGCTCTCACCCCTCCATAAATGGCGATTGTCATGGATGATAATGGAGGATTCCCAGTCAACGCGCATGTGTCTGCGTCGGAAGAAGATATCTGAAATAGTGGCTTTGCCCGAATCTCTCAGCCTTTTAATGTTATGCGGCCGAAACTCGGCCACCTCTGCAATTCTTTGCCAAGTGGTAAGGTCTGTGTGCCAAACATAGTCGAACTCGAAAATGGACTTCTCTTGAAGCATTTTAATAAGATCATTAAAGGTGAAGGGTCCAAACTTGTTCTCCCCTTTGAGAACAAACCACTCGATCTCACCAGGGGGCGATGCGTGAGACACCAGCTCTTCTGTGACCTGTACTAGATCTCCGGAAGCCTTTTTCACATGATCTGACAGGGTGGGATGCTCCCCTAGGAGAACCCAGTCCTCACTTGAGTCGTCATAGCAGTAGTCGGTAGCGGATAACTCCTTCTGACTTACTTTGGCAACTATCTCATCGACGCTGAAGGGTCCCGCCTGCTCACCTTTTAGACTCACATAGAATTGTTTTTGCATGAGGTACCTCAAACCCTTAAAAAGTTTCAGATTCATGCTAAAAATCGGATAAATATGATTCAGACTAAAGGAGGTGGGGGAAAATTAGACCTCAGCGGCCCCAAATGAAACACTTCACCCAGTGCCGCTCAGAAAGATGATAAGAACTTGGTCATTTCCTAAAAGATTGCACTCCGTCTACTGGGCCTTTGGCGGGTAGCCGCTGGCTCGCTGCTCTTTAGGATTCTCAGGTTTTTTGACGGGAACGTAGATCACCTCGTCTGTGTTTCTTCCAAAAACGTTGTGAGCTATCAGGAAAGAGATCCAAGACAGTTGGACCTCTCTGGGCAGAGCAAGAACAACAATGGGGTAGCCGATCAGCGGACTGAAAATTTCATAGAAATTTAACATTCTCAAAACGAAATCGCCATAGGCGGTGAGAGTGTCTATGTTTTCCGCTGGGTCTTCCGGTGGCAAGTGATAGCCGTAAACTTCAAGAGGTCCATCGATGGGCTCTAAGTCCGTCTCAATAAAATGGTTGGCATCTGAAAGCATCCCATAGACCTCCGCCATGGACTCGGGTCTAAGTGTCTGAATGATGATGTTCAGATCGGAGCTAGAGACCACTTTGTACTGATCCACCACTACATCATGAATCACCACCGGCGCCACTTGATGATCTTTAAAGTTCAGGCTGGGAAAACCTTCCTGGATGACGGTCAAAGATATGGGAAAGTCTGGCCCACCTGTGTTGATTTGGGCCAGAGTTATCACCGAAAAAAATAGCATAAACAGGGCCATCAAGTACTTCACGACGGATTCTCCTTTGAGTCTTTGTAGGAAGAAAATGACATGCTGTAGACGAAGTCTTTTGTAGCTGCGCTCTTAGAGTCTTCCATCAAGCCGTCAATGGCCTCTCTGATCGCATCGTGAAACTTCAAAATGGCTTCGAGGTTGGTAGCGAAACTGCCGTTAGCGAAACCGGACACTTTGCTCAGCGGCTCGCTCAAAAGCTCCTCGGTGAAGGCCAGATGGCCTTCGGCTTCAGAGTTCTTCTTGTCATATACTTTATCCGTCACTTCATAGCCCGCACTGGTCCGGGCAATAAGCCCCAAGGTCAGCAGCGAGTCCAGGGCGACGGCCACCTCTTTTTCGGTAACTCCCACCGCCTTAGAGATCCAAGCGGCCGAGGGCTGGAAGTTGTCCAGCTGGATCAGCTGATAGATTTTCTTACAGAACAGCGACTGAGAAAATATTCGATCGGCATCGCTTAAAGACATGGAGTCTTTCCTGTAGCCCGCCTTTAAAGTTAGACCATCCATTTCAGTCATTAAGCCTCCTGCCGAAGCTCAAGGGTTCCTCGCTCGTGCATTAACTCCTTGGCCACAATCTGAGCACTGTGCTGATCTCTGATTTTCCCGCTAGAAAGGTGGCGAAGCAGCACCTTTAAAACCCGCCGTTTCTCAAGACTCGGCAAAAGGCGGTAGCTAAAACCTAAGGCCTCTTCTACGTTCGCGGGACTCTGCACATGCAGCTTCCGAGCGAGCCTCTTGTCTACATCCTTCTCAAGGTGGATGCCCAAGGCGCTCAGCAATCTGAGGAAAGAATCGGATCGGAGCTGAGCTTTGCCAGCCAAATAACGGGATAAGCAGGAGGGAGTTATGTCAGCCACAGCGGCAATTTCACGAAGGGACTGGTTGCTACTTTTAACGAGAAATCGAATTTTCTGCTCTAAAGTCATTCGGAATTTCCTTCGTATGTTGCACAGATGAGCAAGATTTGCGTTTTAGCAACACGGCCCGGTTTTCCAAAGACATTTAAAGTAACTTTAAATATACATGACGGCTGAACGGGCGCGGAGGGCCAGACAAAGGAAACGGTTCCATACAAAGGAGGTCAGACGATGAACGATTTCAGTACGATCACACTTTTGATGGTTTGGGTTCTTAGCTGTTTGAGCGTCATCGCTTTAGCCGGACGCTCCGCCCGGCTGCTGGGACAGCGACTCTAATAAAAGCGGCTACTTAATGGCTTCGCGCACATAGGCTGAGAAGCTGTCCATAAGCCAAACAACCACAGCGACGACCACAATGATGGTTCCCACCTGAGGCCAGTTCGACAGACGCTGGTATCTGAGAAGCATCTCCCCTATGCCTCCACCGCCAACAAAGCCCAAAATGGTGGCCATGCGAACGTTGATGTCCCAACGATAGATCGTGAAAGAAATGTAGGGCAGCACCACTTGGGGTACCACTGCAAACCAAAGCACCTGCATAAAGCCTGCGCCTGTGGCCCGGATCCCTTCCAGCGGGCCATCGTTCACACACTCCACAATCTCTGAAAACTGTTTAGCCAGTGAGGCCACGGAGTGAACCATCAGAGCGAGCATACCTGCAAAGGGGCCAAAGGACACCCAAACCGCAAAGATGATGGCCCAAAGAATGGGTTCAATCGAGCGCATGACGTTAAAGGAAGTGCGCAGAAATCCATAAACGAAAAGCCCAAAAGCAGATCCGCCCATGATGTTTTTGGCGCAGAAAAAACTCAAGATGAACGCCACGGGCACGGCGATCAAGGTAGCCATAAAGGCTATTAATATAGTCTCGATGATTTTAACGATGGCCTCAGGCAAAACACCCCAGTCGGGATTGAGTATGTCTCTAAAAAGACGGCTCACGGACACCAGTGCGTCCCGATCCAGAAGCCTGAGTAGATTCACGTCCACAACGCGAATTCCGATATAAATCGTAATGAGAGTGAGGAGCAGCGTTTGAAGCACCCAAAAGCTGCGGTACCAGGGAACTGGCTCCGAGGGCCGCAAGTGGATAGGTGCAAACAGCATGTGCCCCAGGGTCGATACCCGTGCCTTTAATAAGAAGGCAGCGAGCACACTCCCGATAGCAAACAGAACAAGAGCGGTGATGGCCGGAGTCTTGAGCGCCACCAACACATCTTCACTGGGCCGCAAGAAGATCACCCAGGCCACAAAGCCAAAATAGGCAAAAACGAAACCGTCAAAGAAGACTCTTTGAAGCTTTTTATACACCGCTCATCCCCTCAATTGATATGCACTTGGCGCGCGCCTTCACCGTAGATCTTTTCAAACCAGCTGTCGTCGATGGCAGCCGGGCTTCCCTCGTAAACGATCTCACCGCCCTTAAGGGCAATCACTCGCGTAGCGTACTGACGAACCAGGCTAAGAAAGTGCAGGTTGCACACGATGGTCAACCCGAGCTCCTCATTGACCTTTTTCAGGTAGTCCATCACGACGTGACAAGTGGCAGGGTCCAAGCTGGCGACGGGCTCATCTGCTAACAAAACTTTGGGCTCTTGCGTAAGGGCCCTGGCGATGGCCACGCGCTGCTGCTGTCCGCCGGAGAGCTGACCTGCGCGGTTGTGCTTTTTTTCAGCGATGCCAACTAGCTTCAGATAGTCGGTAGCTTTAGCTACTTGCTCCTTGCCATACAGTCCGAGCATGCTGCGAAGAGTGGATGTGCGCGAAAGTGCTCCCATCAGGACGTTGCTTAAAACACTGTGGCGATCAATCAAATTGAACTGCTGAAAGATCATTGCCATGTTCTTGCGAACGGCTTTGATTTCAGCACCTTCCACCTTGGCAACGTCCTGGCCCTCAAAAAAGACCTCCCCAGAAGTGGGGTCGTGGAGCCGGTTTAAGCATCTGAGCAAAGTCGATTTGCCCGAGCCGCTCAAACCAATAATCACTAAAAATTCACCCCTCTTTACGTCGAAGCTAACGCCTTTAAGCGCCTCTACTCCGTTGGGGTAGACTTTGCCTAGATTCTTAACCGAAAGGATATTGTCTTCCATTATTATTTCTTCTCTTCGGGTGTCACGAGCTCGGTGGCTGACTTACCTAAATCTCGGAGCATCTTTACGACACCTTCGTAATCTGCGTCGGTGGACCTCTTTAGCTCCGTGATACCGAACATCTGAAAGAGGGCGGTCTTGCCATCATCTGTTTGCGCCAGCTTAAGAAGCGCTGTAACAACCTCTTCCTTCATAGCCTCAGGCATGTCTTTGCGGAACACTATGGGCTCGTTCGGAATGTCTGCGGTGAGGTGGAGGATTTTTATCTTGTCCATCACGTCGGGGAACTGGGTTTGCACAAACCTTCGCGCATCTTGGACCTCGCCATCCTGGGGAGGAGAGTAGAAGGCGGCGCCGGCGGGGACCCTGCCCTGGTAGATCATGGAGATCACGGCATCGTGACTCATGGCAAACACTTCATTGGAGGGCTCAATGCCGCGCTCTTTGAGCTCTTTTTTGGGGAGCAGGTAACCTGAGGCACTGGCCGGGTCCACGTAGGCTATCGGCTGATCTTCCAAGTCAGCCAGCGCCTGAACAGGTCCATCGGCTTTTGCATAAAAGGCAGCCCGGTAGGTGGAGTGGCCGTGGCGGATGACTGTGATCTTAGCCTCTGCAGCGAACTTCTCTCGGGCCAGCACGTAACCGAAGGTGTTCAACGCCGCAACGTCCACCCGTTTGGCGCCGAAAGCCTCGACGACAGCCACATAACTTTCAGGAATTCGGATTTCATACTTGTAGGGGGTGGACTGCTCTAAAAGTCTTTTAATCTCCCCCGAGGAGTCTTTGATCGTCTGACTCTCTACAGAGGGAACGAAGAACAATTTGATGGGGTTTTTCTCAGTTCCCAGCTCACCCCTGTCAATGGTGCACCCACTTGCGAACAGAAGTGTCGCAACGATGGAAAGGACTATTTGTCGCATCAGGAGCTCCCCCAGCCCCTACCCGTGGGGCTTCAGCCTTAAGTTAGGCCCTGCTTGTAACAGATTCATAGGTAGGGGCCAAGACAAAAGCCTTTGCGCCAACTCAGATCCCTGGTTAACTGGGGCCATGAATTTGCTTCGCTCCAGTGATTTGCTAGAGGAGTTACAGTCGCTCTCTGAAGCGGCGCATTCGCCTACTGTTTTGGTGGATGTGGACTCTACACTTCTTCACGTACACAAGCGCAATGAGGCCATCTTTCACTCCTTTCTTAGAGAAGTCCCGGAAGGCGCAGAAGCTCTACGGCGCACTCCAGCACTGTCGAGCCTGAGGTTTGAGGCGACCGATTGGGGCTGGAAAGAGCCCTTTAAGCGCGCAGGCTTCCTTTGGCCCGAGCCCCTGATGCTCCAAATGGAGGCCTTTTGGGATCTGCACTTTTTCTCGGGGCGCTTTCTTCATAAAGATTATGAATTTGAAGGGGCCGCAGCTTTCTTAAACGGTGTGAAAGAGAGCACCTCAGCACGGGTGTTTTATCTTACGGCCAGGGATGAAGAGCGCATGGGTGAGGCCACGCGTCTGGATTTTGAGTCCAGAAACTTCCCGGTGGAGGCGAGATTCCGTTTGTGGCTTAAACCCACCAGGGCCCTGCCCGATGCTGAATTCAAGGCCCAGGTGTGCCGGCAGCTGACTCAAGAAACCTCAGCTCCCATCTACTTGATCGATAACGAGCCTACCGTCCTTCATGCTGCACAGGAAATTTTGTCTTCTGAGGGACTGATCCGCATGGATTCGGTTCATTCAGGACGAGTCGCCATTCACCCTGCATGGCGCACTCTAAAGGGCTGGGCTTAGGGCAGCTGGAGCCCTAAGTGCTTAAGACATAGCAGCAGGGAGGCCATCACCACCGAGTGATCAATTTGACCACTGAAAAGAAGCTGACTGAGTTCTGTTATGGGGTGCAGCTCCGTTATCAGGTCTTCGTAGGGATCAAAATCCACTTGGCCCGTGGCTGAGCAGTCGAGCGCCAGATAAGTGTGCATGCGATTGGTGAGCAGTGAAGGGTTCGGATAATGGGAGCCTAAAAGCGTCCACAGTTCGCTAACGTACCCGGTCTCTTCTTCCAATTCGCGCTGAGCTGCCACCAAGGGGTTCGAATCGCTTTTGGATACTCCGCCTCCTGGGATTTCAAGGAAACTTTTTTGACCGGGAGGTCGGTACTGCTTCACCATGATTATTTCTTGATGGCGAGTGAGCGCCACGACATTGACCCAATCTAAAAACTCAACAGAGTAGTACTCCGGCATGATTCTGCCGTCGGGCAATTCGTACTGCTGAGTTTTTAAGGTGAAAAAGCTGGCACGCATGAGTTCCGCTTCTTTGAGCAACTTCCAACGCTGGCTCATGGGGCCTCCCTATCTGATGACCGGCCGGGCCGGGACTCCTGTCACAGTGGAACCAGGCTCAACATCTTTAAGAACGACGCTACCTGCGCCCACGCGCGCCCCCGCTCCAATGGTGATAGGGCCTAAAACCTTAGCCCCTGCGCCGATCAGGACGTTGTCCTCAAGGCGGGGGTGACGGCGACCTTCTTCACTGTGCACTCCACCGAGAGTCACGCCGTGATAAATAGCGCAGTCGTCACCAATAATCGCTGTCTCACCGATCACAACACCTGCGCCGTGATCTATAACAAATCTCTTACCAACTTTTGCACCGGGGTGGATTTCAATCAGCGAGATCAGGCGGGACAACTCCGAGACCAGCCGGGCCAGAAAAAACAACCGGATCTTATAAAGGAAATGAGCCACTCGGTGAAGGGCCATAGCCCTCACGCCAGGATACAAAAACAAAATTTCTGCCAGAGATTTTGCGGCTGGATCGAACCGGCGGTAGGCCTTTAAGTACGAGATCATAAGGAGGTTTCGTCCTGTCGCAACTGGGCCGAAGTGAGAAAGTAGCGATCAAACAGAGGAGAGTACCTGGTCCAACTGTCCCCTACCATCGTGTCGTTTTTCATAAATTCAACGATAGCGTCCATCTTGCTGTCCAAATCATCAATAAAGGACACCAAGAAAGCTTCCAAAGTTTTTGGCCGCTTGGGAGATCCGTATTCGAGTTTGCCGTGATGGCTAAGAACGATGTGCTTCAGATGAATTTTCAAATCTTGCGGGAAGCCCATAATTTGAGAAGCTTTCTTCTCCACCAGCTCCACTCCCATGGTCAGGTGTCCGATCAAGCGACCTTCGGTGGTGTAAGATACGCCCTTGTCGTATTCAAGCTCCCAAATTTTCCCGAGATCGTGGTAAATGGCGCCAAAAATAAGCAGGCTTCGGTCCACCATCTTGTAATGCCCAGCCAGGAAATCCAGGATCGCGCAAATGGACAGAATGTGCTCAAGCAGGCCGCCGCGCCGGGCGTGATGAATGGTCTTAGCCGCGGGGGCATTCAAAAGGAGCGGCCTAATTTCTGTGTCGGCCAAAGTGTTTTCAAGCAGCTCCCTGACATGCCGGTCTTCCACTGTGGCGACCACAGCTTTGAGCTCTTGATAAAGCTCCTCAGGATCTCTGCTCGACTGGGAGATAAACTCATCTAGATTCTCAGGTGATTCAACCCGGTCCAATTTGTGCAAAATGAGCTGCAGCCTGTTCTGAAACAGCTGTACGTTGCCTTTAATCCGAATCACGTCTCCTGCTTCAAATTTATTTTGTAGAAGTTCAATGTTATCCCAAACCCTGGCATCCACTGATCCAGACCGATCCGACAAAACCAGTGCCATATAGGGCTTGCCATTTTTGCCAACGAGCAAACCCTTTTCTTTCACCAGAAAAGTGCTCAGGATCGACTGGTTTTGTGCGAGGTCTTTCACGAAGATCTTGTCCGACATAACTCGGTCATAACGCAGTCAGTTCAGGGTGACAACGGTATTTAACGGCTCTCCCAGGCGGGTGGCCGCTTTAAACGGCCTTAAGGGTCACAGGAGCGCTCGGGGTAACGAGAATCTGTCAAACGCAGGTGGGCTAAGAACAGTTGGCTGGCTTTGCTGGCCATAAGGAAAAAAGTCCCGCCAAAGGCACTCAAGTGCCTTTCATCCTTCAGGAAAAGCTCCAAGCCGCCGTCCTTCATCGACTTCTCAAAGAAACTTGTGACATCGACGAACACGTTGCACCCGCTGCCGAAAGTTTTTCCATCCAGGTCGCGCTGAGGTGACTGACTTAAGAAAAATACTTTCCTACGAGCGGTCTCGTACTCCTGTGGCAAAGCTACGGAGAGCCTGAGGCTGCCCACACTGCCCGCACGAACAAAACGGGCTAAGTCCAGCGTGCCACCGCCGTCCTGATAAACCAGTCGGTAATTGGGATGTTCGAAAGTATCGGGGTGAGAGGCTGTGATCTCTACGACCATGGGAAGACTGGTGTAGAATTTCACCGGACCCTGGCCTTCCAGGGTGCCGCGAGGATCGAAGTTGGTGGGATGCAGTCCGTGGTGATTTTTTTCGATTTCATCCCACAGGGCCATGGGAAGTAGTACATCTGAGGGCTCACGGCTCATATCTATGATGGACCAGCTCGTGGGCTCGGGCGCAGAGGGCTTGGTGCAGGAGATGAGCATGGCAAGGACCGCAAAAAGAAGATGCCTACTCCACATGATATATTTTTCTTTCTAAGGACTTAAGCGGCAGGAACTCAGCTGACAGCCCCTGGGCTCGGCGGAAGTGGTATTTGGCCTTGTCGATGTTTTGCTGTTGAAGAGCTATGGCCGACAAATAATATTCACGCTGAAGCGCAAAGCGCGGATCGTTCAACTGGTTGGCGCGCTCAAGGTGATCTTTCTTATAGCTGCTGTCATTCTCCCCTAGGCGCAGCCCTAAAACATCCGCCAGCGGAGTTTTTAAGGGATTTAGTAGCATGAGGGCACGGCTTTTTTCTCCCTGCGCCATATACACCTTGGCTAACAGAGTTTGCACGGCCTCACTTTGATTCCTTGCTAGACTCCTTTCAAAGTACCCTTTAGCTCCCACGAGATTATGAACTTTCAGAGCGCAAACCCCAAGGACCGCTTCGTGCTGCCACTTCTGCAAAGGCTCCCCATCCATAGCGCCACAGATTTCGCTTAACTTCTTCCACCTTAGCGGCTCCATGAAAAGAGCGGGTTCGCGGTAATGCAGACTCGTTAGATCCATGTCGCTTGTGAGCAAGCTGTCGGCAAAAGTTGCTGCCGCCTCCTCCCGCCCCTGAGACAGGGCTGCCCACAAGCCCAAAAGGTATCCCTCTTGCTGAAATGCAAACTGGCCAGCATGTGCCAACTCCAGCGGAGCAGCTGCCGTGGCGGCGCGGGACAAACTCAGAAGGCTCATTAAGGGAGCAGCTTCCGGATAGGCACCCTTTAGCATAGAAAAATCAGTGGCCGCGGAATCAAAGTCTTCACCCATATAGTAGGCCATGGCGCGATTCCACCGAGCCAGAGCATTGATGGAGTCTAACTCGAGGCTTTGGTTAAAGAAGGCCTTGGCCTCAGGCCAGCGGCCGCCGTAGAGCTCGATCAGTCCTCTGAGGTTGAACGCCTCACTGCGCTCCTCAGGCCGGGTCAGCGACATCTGCATCTGCTCGGTGATTCTTTGTGCCTCTACGGTCTGGCCTTCGACCACCAAAAGAAGCGGCACCAGTTTACGCTGAGCCTCCAGGTGAGTGGGATCTTGCTGAAGGATCTGCCGGTAAAGTGAGAGCGCCTCTCGGAACTTACCCAGTTCAAGTTGCTCCTGGGCCTGACGGCTCCAGTCGGCAGCTGAGTTGACGGAGGCTGTGACCCCTTTATTTTGATATTCAAGATACTTCCAAAGACCCACACTGGCCACAACCATCACTAAAAGCCAAAGAAGATAGCTGCCCACCCGCTGGGAGCGAGGCGCAGGCTTTGAGGTTTCCCACTGATAGGTTTTTACTTCCTGGGACGACGTCTGCACGGGCGTGCTGCTCGGCTTCGGCTCTTGGCTGGCTTTTTTTGTCTCGGCGGACGAGCCGCCCTGGGGCCACACCACGGTCGTTTCCGGAAACTCACCGCTCCCCTCGTCCATCATGGGGTCGGTGACGGTGACATTCTGAACGGAGGTCGTTCCAGTCAGATGAGCCGTTGAGTTGGTTGACGAGTCCGTGGTTGTCTGCAGATCCAGGCCAGCACTTCTGAGGGAGCTTGCCACTTCAGGGAAGTAGGCCATGGAACGCCAGCCGCTTCCCGGTGCTTTGATCTCCATCCTAACGTCAAAGTCGCCAGCTAGGATGCCACTCAGAACGTCTTCAACGGTCAGCGGTCCTAGTATTTCGCCGTCTTTGTTGATGAGCCATTTTTTTGTGGATCCATCCATGATGTTCACAAACCTTTGTTCAATGCCTGAAGTACCTTCGCCCGGTTAAAATCATCCGGCGTCCTAACTTTTGACTGGCAGCTAGAACGTCATCGTCCTTGATGGAGCCTCCCGGCTGGATCACTGTTTGTACGGGATAAGGTGCCATCAGCTCAATGCTGTCTGGAAACGGAAAGAAGGCGTCGGAGGCCAAGGTCCAGTGGGGCACGTCGCCGTGAAATTTCTTGGCTCTGTGAAGCGCATGCTCCACCGCATCCACCCGGTTCACCTGTCCCATGCCAAGCCCCAGAGTCTGACCACCAGCAACGATAGCAATAGCATTGCTGCGGAGCTCGGACACCACCTTAAGAGCTAGGAGTGCATCCTGCCTCTCCTGAGCCTTAAGAGGCTGACCGAAGATTTCCCAGTTGTCAGGGTTCTCTTCAACCAACATCGCGTCCTGCCGAACGGCGCCCCCGCGGATGGGCCGCACGTCCAGCGGTGCCTGGCTCTGAAGCATCTCGGGCCACTCCACCAAGCGCAGATTCTTTTTTTTGCGGAGCACCTCTAAACCGTCGGCTAAAAACTGGGGCGCTAAAACCACTTCCAGAAAAAGACCGCTTAGAAGTTCAGCCTCAGCCGCACCGACCGGTCCAGACAAAGCCACCACTCCACCAAAAACGGAAATGGGATCGGCCTTAAGGGCCCGATCTAGGGCCGTAAGAAGTTGATCCGCTTCGGCCGCCCCGCAAGGGTTGTTGTGCTTTACGGCCACAACCGCCGGAGCGTTCAGAAGCAGCAAGGTTCTTAGGCAGGACTCTAAATCTAAGAAGTTATTAAACGACATCTCCTTGCCCTGAAGGATTTTAGCCTGCTGCCAGCCCTGAGACCCTTGGGTGAGCCACCAACCGCGCTGCTGAGGGTTTTCACCGTAGCGCAAGGTTCGGTGAGAGCTCCATCTCTGGGTGAGAGTGTCTTCACCAAAAAGCTTTTGTGCAATTTGATCATCGAGGTGACTTGTGGTCCGAAAAACTTTCCGAGCTAAATCCTGACGGATCTCTAAGGAGGCGACCGCATCGGCCATACGCCAGTAGTCTTGAGAATCTGAAAAAACAGCGACGTGTTCAAAGTTCTTGGCGGCCGCACGCAAAAGGGCCACGCCGCCAATGTCGATATACTCCACCAAATTTTTGCTGCCGGCAGCGGCCGCCTCTTCAAAGGGATAAAGATTGGCGATCACCACATGAAAGGGTCGCCCTCCTTGCCGTTCCAGCTCGCGGCGGTCTTCCTCATTGCGGTAAAGCAGCCCCATGTGAACCATGGGGTGAAGGGTTTTGACTCGCCCACCAAAAACTTCCTGAAAACCCGTAAGCGCCTGAACATCCTCGACCTCAAAGCCCTCATCGGTGAGGTGCTTTGCCGTGCCGCCGGACGATGTGATCTTAAGGTCGTACTGCTTGCTCAGCTCACGCAAAGCTGCGGCCAATCCTGACTTGTCACTGACACTAGCGAAAACATTAAGAACCATCAAAAGGATACCGCCGAAAGAAGGGCCTTCAGATCGTCGTTGTCGAGCAACAGTCCCAATCCGAAGAAACCGTTCACTGAATCGTATTGATTGTTAAAGAGATCATCCACTCCGGCCTGCATGTATATGCCGTTCATAACGTTGTAGCGCAAGTAGCCTCGGCCTTTGAAATCTGAAAGCTCGTAGGCTTCGGTGATCAAACTGAGTTTCCTGCGAAAAAAGTGCAGATCCATCCCAAAGCCACCGGAGCTTTCGATCATGCCGCCTTTGAGCGTCACGTTGTGAAAGTTCTTGGCAAACAAGGCCGTAAAGCGAACGCGGTTTCTGAAAAATTCCCGCCGCTCTTCGGTGACTGTGGGATTGTTGTCCACCGTGGTCAGGATTTGCCGCTCCTCCAAGGCTCCCTCGGGTGTATCCACCACCTGAAGCAGGTAGTAGCGATCCAGGCCGGGCTGGATCTTCACTCCTACGGTCGTACGGAAAGCATCTTCGGCCGACATAAACGAGGAGTTGAAATCCAAGCTGGTTTTCAGCCTCTGGCCTGCGCCAATGAACTCGTTGATGCCTGCAACGGCGGTATTGATTTCTTCGATGGTCGTCTCATCATTGACAAGTCGGCCCAAGGTGCCATCGCCGCGGTTGATCTTATCGGTGATCTCTTCAAAGTTGGAAAGAGTTCTCTCAACATTACCCAGGCTGGCGGCCAGCTTGTTCCAGCCGGCCTGGAAGCCATCCTCTGTTTTGTCGCCGATAAAGTAGTTCAAACCTGAAGTGATGCCGCCGATGTCGTCAATGATCTGTGAGATCTGCTGGCGGTGCTCCCCAGACAGGTGAGCTAGGTCTCCGGTGAGATTTTCGAGGTTGCCAATGATTCGGCCAAGTGCGGTCTCACCGTCTCCTTCTGTAGCCAGGCGGATGTTTTCCGCAACGGCTTTGAGATTGTCAGCTATCTCCCCTACCTGGGCTACGACTTTGTCTATGGAGGCCGTATCTTTCACCCTGGTGATCTCACCTCCGTCGGGAAGGAGTGGATCCTCTGGGTTTCCAGCCACTAGGACAATATTTTTGTCACCTAAGATGCCGGCCGGACGCGCTTCCACGCCGCTGGAGGTGGTCAGCTCAAGGTCGCTTTGAAGAACGGCCACGATCCGTGCGCGCCCCTCATACAGCTCGATGTTACGAATCATCCCGACGCGAATTCCGGCCATATAGATGGGGCTGCCCTCGATCAAACCGGAGGCATCTTCCATCTGAAAGGTTATGGTGCGAGAGGAGCCAAAGAAGCTGGGGTCTTCGCTGATGCTCATCGAAATCCAGCCAACGACCAGACTCACGATCAGAACCAGCGCACCCACCTTGAATTCTGGAGTCTTAAATAAATTCACGACTTGCCTACCCCTTTAGCCACAAACTTCTTCACGAGCGCGATGTCGGATTCAAAAAAGTCCTGAGGCACCCCGTAGAGCAATACTCTACCGCTGTCTAGCATCGCAACATAGTCTCCAATACGGAACGCCGCATGAAGATCATGAGTGACGACCAACGAGGAGGCTCCTTCCTTATGATTATGCGATTTGAAGATCAGATTATCTACCATTTCAGTTAAAATTGGGTCCAATCCGGTCGTGGGCTCGTCATACACCATAATGTCGGGATCTAAGGCCAGGGCCCTGGCAAGACCACAACGTTTGCGCATGCCACCGCTGAGCTCCGAGGGAGTTTTATCAAAATCTTTTTCGGCCAATCCAGACAGAATCAACTTATCTTTGGCGATCTCTTCACGCTGATTAAGACTTAGGTCTCTACGATGCTCATCCAAAGGGAAGCGCACATTTTCTAATACCGTCATATCGTCAAAGAGTGCGGCGTTCTGAAAAAGCACACCAAATTTCATGCGAACCTTGATCTGCTCAGTCTCTGACATTTCGTGCAGCGGCCGGCCCATAATATTGATAGCCCCGGACGTCGGTGTCATCAGGCCTAAAATGTGCTTAAGGAGTACACTTTTACCCGTACCGCTAAACCCGATGATGACCGTGATCTTACCCTTGGGAATTTTAAGGTTAATCCCGTCCAGGATATAGTCTTTCCCATTGAAGGTTTTTTTAAGGTCGATCACCTCGATCGCGGACTCTGTGCTCATTTGGTAAACCTGTAATAGAGGTCGATGAAGTTCATCAAGAAAAAGTCCAGTATGATGATCATCACCATACTGCGAACCACGCCGCGGTTGGTGGCGTTGCCCACGCCGCGGGCTCCCCCTTTGGCCGTGTAGCCTTCGTAGCAACAAATAACGGCAAATATATAGCCAAAGATGCAGGACTTGATCATGCCCTCGTTGATGTGATTGGGATTGAGCCAAAAGGCTGTTTTATCCCAGAAGATCGCCTCATCAAGTCCAAGCACCCCTGAAGAGAGCAAATAAGAGCCCACCATCGCAATGGAAATAAACACGCCATTGAGAACGGGCAAGATCAAAAAGGCAGCAACCACCCGGGGACTTACAAGGTACTGCTTGGAGTTAACTGCCATCACATCCAGGGCGTCAATTTGTTCGGTAACTCTCATGGTGCCAATGCGAGCCGCCATGGCTCCGCCTGCCCTTGCGGCCACAATGAGGCCTGTGAGCACGGGACCGAGCTCCCTGGTGATACCCATAGCCACCGTTGGGCCAACGAGGGAGGTGACATTGACAATTTTAAACCCGAGGTAGACCTGAAAGGTGAGAGCCATACCTGTGAAAAGGCCCGTGAGAAGAATGATGAAAACCGACCTGTTGCCGATGTACTCCATGTGCTGGAAAAGCTCTTTCCAGCGCAAGGGCTGAGTGAAAAACAACCTAGTTGTTTCCACCATGAATTTGTAAACGGTGCCAACTTCAGAAACAAAGCCAGAGACGCTTGCCAGGATGGCCCTGCCGACGGAATCTAAGCTCTCGTTCACCCTGACTCTGAATCTTTGATAAGTGGAAGTGCTCAAGGTGACTTCCTCTGCCAGTGGCGCTCCACGCGGCCATGCAGCCCTGCGAGAATTTCATAGGGAATCGTACCTGCGTTTTCAGCAACGCGGGCCACTGAAATTTCCTCGCCGAAAATTTCCACCTCTTCGTTAAAGAGGGGCTCGCCCAAATGCTCTGTCATATCCACCATAATGTGGTCCATGCATATCTTTCCGACAATGGGGAGTTGATTTCCCATGTAACGAACGTGGCCTTTCCCTTGAAGAGACCACGGCAGCCCGTCACCGTAGCCAGCTGGAACTATGCCTATAACAGAGTCTCTGGGGGCTTGCCACAACCCATCGTAAGACACCACTTCGCCTTGACGGACTTTTTGCACATGAACAATTTTTGAAACCAGGCGCATAACGGGCTTGAGGCCATCTGCAGCGAGGCCGAAGCCTGGCAATTTAACACCGTAGAGGGCTAGTCCGGGCCGCGCCCCCAAAAATCCGAGCTGCTCAGGGTGATGCTCATGAGATTTAAACAAACCCATGCTGTTGAGCACGTGGGTGGCGGGCGCGCTGGCTTTGAACTCCTCTGCGAGGGCCCGAAACTGCTGAATTTGCTCGCTTGAAACCTCTCCTGATCCAATATCCCAGGATTGAATCAGGTGAGTGCAAAGACCTTCGAGTCTTTGAGACTTAGTTTTTTTAAGCAACTCTTGAGTGGCTGCCAGGTCTTCAGCGCGGATCCCCAGACGGTTGAGCCCGGTGTTAAATTTGAGGTGAAACCTGACGTTTCCGCCGACGAGCAGCATCTGCTCAAGCTCTCTGAGGGAGCCCACTACGGGAATGAAGTCACCCTGCTCAACCTGGTCCCAACCGTTTTGAGCTACGTGGCCGAAAATAAGAATGTCCAGCCGAACTCCCGCCTGCCGGAGGGCCATCGCCTCTTCCACGCTGA